>JBEVLR010000084.1:0-11678 GCA_040509075.1 Burkholderiaceae bacterium
CGCCCACCTGTTCAGCGAATACCGCGTGCGCGACGCGCTCGACGGCCGCGAAGGCGAAGCCGCGATGGGCTTGCGCAACCGTTGGACGCTCGCCGAGGGCGTGCGCCTGAACACCAGCTTCGAACGCGTGAAGGCCGTGTCGGGCGCCGGCGAGGACGACAACCTCGCCGTCACCGCCGCCATCGAATACACCCGCGACGCGCTGACGAAGGCGACCGGCCGCGTCGAACTGCGCGACGGCACCGGCAGCCGCGGCGCGCTGTCGACGCTGGGCTTGGCGCACAAGATCGACGAAGACTGGACGCTGCTGGGCCGCAACGCCTATGCGCTGACCGAATCCAAGACCGGCGGCGCCAGCCAGCTGCAGGAACGCTTCCAGCTCGGCGTCGCCTACCGCGACACGCGCACGAACCGCGTCAACGGCCTGGCGCGCTACGAGTTCAAGCGCGAGGACAACGGCACCGATTTCGAACGCCGGACGGTGCACGTGCTGTCCAGCCATGCCGACCTGCAGGCCGCGCGCGGCCTCGTCGTCACCGGCCAATACGCCGCCAAGCACGGCATCGAGCTCGTCGAAGGGCGCTGGATCGCCGGCAACGCGCAGCTCGCCAGCCTGCGCGCGACCCGCGATTTCGGCGAACGCTGGGACCTCGGCCTCGCGCTGCGCGTGCTCGCCAACGCGAACCTCACGAGCCGCACGGCCAGCATCGGCACCGAGGCCGGCTACCGCGTCGTCGACAACCTGTGGTTCTCGCTCGGCTACAACTTCACCGGCTTCCGCGACCGCGACCTGGTCGAGGACAACACTTCGGCCCAAGGCGCCTACCTGCGGATGCGCTTCAAGTTCGACGAATCGCTGTTCGGCCTGCGGGCGGACGCCTCCGGCGCGAGGTCCGTCCAATGAAATCCGCCGCGCACCTGTTCTCGCGGGCGAAGCGCTTCGTCGCGGCGCTGGCGCTGCTCGCGGCGGCGGCCGCGCCGCAACTGGCGGCCGCCTGCACCGCCGGCGGCTGCGTGATGGCCGGCCCCCGGCTGGCCAGCGTGTCGTCCAGCCAAGGCGTGCTGCTGAACACGCTGCTGGGCTCCCTCACGGGCTCGACGGTCAGCCTCAGCGCGCTCGATTGGAACGCGCTCGCGGGCGGCAACGTGTCGCTGGTGCAGACGATCTCGGCGTTGCAGACCACGCTCGGCGTCTCGACGCCGCAGGCCGCGCTGAACGCCCCGGTGTCGGTCGCGCAGATCGCGGGCTCCGCGAGCACGGCCGCTTCGCAGGCCGGCAACACGGCGCTGTCCGTGGCCCTCGGCAACCTCGCCGCGAACGTCAACGTGCCCGGCACGATCAAGCTCGGCGACCTGCTGACCAGCGACGGCCTCGTCGGCAACACCGGCATCAACGCGCTGCAGCTCGTCACCGGCGCCGTGCAGACCTACAACGGCAAGAACGTGGCGACGACGCCGGCGCCGATCACCGTATCCGGCACCAACCTGGGCATCCCCGGCCTGGCGAGCTCGGTGCAGATCTCCGCCCAGGCCGTCGAGCCGCCGGTCTACGTCTGCGGGCCGGTCGGCGCGACCTTCCATTCATCGGCGCTGCGCGTGAAGCTGGCGATGACGCTGATTTCGCTGACGCCCGACCCCAGCCTGCTGAACGCGCTGGTCGGCGTCAGCGGCGTCAACGTGACGCTGGGCCAGATGACCCTGTACATCGAGGTGGCCGAAGCCAGCGGCGTCATCACCGCCGTCAACGCGCTCGCCAACTCGATGACCGTGCAGGCCACGCCGGGCATCGCGGCGATCTACCTCGGCACGATGTCGGATTCGGTGTTCTTCAACCGATCGCACGCGATCAACCCCGCCACCGACCTGACGCCGGGCACCATCGGCTCGCTGGCCATCAATTCGCTCAACGTCGCCATCCTGGCGAAGGCGGCGATCGTCGGCGGCGCGCCGTCGCCGACCACGCTGATGTTCAGCGGCGCCGGCGTGCAGACGCAGGGCGCGACCAGCGTGGCCGGCTTCGAGTCGTCGCTGCTGTCGTCGCTGCTGGGCAACCTGCAGGTCACCGTTACGCCCAGCCTGGGCCTGCTCGACGCGGTCGTGCTGCCGGTGCTCAACACGGTGGTCCAGGGCGTGGTCTCGCCGCTGCTGACGGGCCTGGCGTCGGGCTTGATCGACCCGCTGCTGGGCGAACTGGGCATCGGGCTCGGCGAAGTCGACATCACGAGCGGCGGCGAGTACCTGGAATGCGCGGTCTCGGGCTGCGTGTTCGCCGACGCGAACCACAACGCGCGCCAGGACGGCGGCGAAGCCGGCGTCGGCACGGCGCTGTACGCGAAACTGATCGCGGCGGCGACGCCGACCGTCGCGTCTCAGGTCGTCGCGGTCGACGCCACGACCGGCAACTACGCGTTCCCGGCCTTGAACCCGGCGAACTACACGGTGGTCATCGGCACCACGAGCTCCAGTTCGGCCGTGGCGCCGTCGGGGCCGGCCGGCTGGATACCGACCACGGGAGCGACGCTGTCGCGCAGCGTCGCGGTCACGACCGCCGACCTCGCCGGCCAGAACTTCGGCCTCTTCCACGGCAGCTCCGTGGCGGGCAACGTGTTCAAGGACAACGGCCTGGGCGGCGGCAACGCCAACAACGGCGTCAGGGACGGCGGCGAGCCGGCGATCGGCGGGACGCCGGTGAACATCACGGACTCGACCGGCGCGACCGTCTACGACAGCCAGCGCAGCGACCCGTCCGGAGCCTACCTCCTGTGGGTGCCGAGCACCGCGGGCGCCGGGGTGCTGAAGGTCTCGCAGGCGGCCGATCCCGCCAGCGTGTTCATCTCCGGCAGCGCGGGCACGACCGCCGGCGCGTTCGCCGCCGCCGGCGCGGTCACCAGCTTCACGAACGTCGTCGGGACGGTCTACACCGGCGTCAACTTCGGCGACGTGCCGATCAACCGGCTCGACACCGACGGGCAGCAAGCGGCCGCGGCGGGCACGACGGCCTTGTTCGCGCATGTGTTCCATTCGGGCAGCGGCGGCCAAGTCTCGTTCGCGGTCGCTCCGCTGACGGCCCCGCCCACGGGCTGGAGCGCGACGACCTACCTCGACGCCAACTGCAACGGCCAGCTCGATTCCGGCGAAGCCGCCGCCACCGGCGCGACCTCGGTGGCGGCCGACCAGGCCTTGTGCGTGATCGTCAAGGTCTTCGTGCCGCAGACCGCGCCCAACGACACGCGCGCCACCTACACGCTGACCGCCGCTTACGCCTACGCCAACAGCGCCTCGACCAGCCAGGCGCAGCGCCAAGACCTGACCATCGTCGGCGTGGCCGACGGCCTGAAGCTGGTCAAGACGGTCGACAAGGACGTCGCTTCGTCGGGCACGGTGATCACCTACACGATCACCTACGTCAACCAAGGTTCGGCGGCGGTCAGCGCGCTCAAGATCCGCGACGCGACGCCGGCCTGGACCGTGTTGTCCGCCGCCGGGTGCGGCGCGCTGCCGACCGGCATCGCCGCCTGCAACGTGACGGCGCAGCCCGCGGCCGGCGCGACGGGCAGCGTCGAGTGGACGCTGACCGGATCGCTGGCCAGCGGCGGCAGCGGCACGGTGCAGTTCAGCGTGCAGGTGCAATAGGCCGCGGCCCCCGCGTCGACCCGCGGACGCCCGCCGCGCACCGTTGCGTCAATAGTGCGGCGGCAATTCGTCGCGCGCGTCGCGCGGCGCGCCCGCGCCGCCGTCGGGGGCGCGATCCCGGTCCTTCAGGCGCCCGACTTCGCGCATCAGCAGGTCGATCTGCCGCTGTTGCCGCACGATCTGGGCGTTCAGGTGATCCACCAGATCCTCGGCGAAGCTCAGCTTGATTTCGAGGTCGGTCAGGCGTTGGTCGATGAGGGCCGAGGTGGGCATGGGCGTATTGGAGCGCAGATCGGCCGGCGGGCCCAGGTCCGCGCTTCGGATCGGGCGCCAGGCAAATCGAGCGGCAGGCCGAGGGCGGCGCAAAAAAAGGCCGGTTCGAAAACCGGCCAGGAAGTTACCCAGAACTTCACCTTGGGTGGAGCGCCGCAGCGGCTACGCCCACCAAGGGGCCGGCGCGCATGCAGGCGCTGCATCCGCCACGATTGTTGGGCAACCCCACCCACCGTCAGGCGAGTGTTTTCCCTTGCCAGCGGTTGCTCGATCGCCGCTCGGCCAGCGGTCGCGCGGGCGAAGGCGGCGCCGGTCGGCCCAGATCGGCGGCGATCGTCATGCGACAGCTTCCAAGGCTTGGAACTGATCGACGACGCCCTGGTGCGCCGGCCTCAACGTTTTCTCGTCCAACAGTTTCTCGCCACGTAAAGAGGCGATGAGATCACGGGTTGTTTTGGCGCTCACTTTCCTGTCGGAGGTGGTCATTTTTTCTGCAAGCAGGGCTTCGTTCAGCGGTGCTTCGTGAAGACCATGATGGATGATGATGCCGAGCGCTTGTTTTTTCATCTGTCCCAGGTTGTCGATGACATCCCGGCAACGTTCGATTTCGGCATGATCGGATGCGGGCTGCAACACGGCATTCATCGGCGCCGAACGGGCAACTCGCCCCCCGGGCGTCATCGCCTGATTTTCATTGAATTGCTCGACGACGCCCTGATGGAGCGGACGCAATGTCTTCGGGTCGATCAATTCGAATCGCGGGTCGGCATCCAGCGCAGCGGATCGATCTTGCGCGTGATCCTCGGGGCTCAATGCATGGATGACGTTTTTCACGGTCTCGAAGTTGACTCCCAATTCCAAGCCCAGCGTGTAACCATCCAAGGTTTCATTGCGCAGCTCATAGGCCACGACGATCCCCAGCGCTTGCTTCACCAATTTGTTCAAGTTATTGATGACATTTTTGCAACGCCTGGATTCGGCCGGATCAGCAGCTGGAAGCGGGCGAACCTCTGCGACAACCGGATGATGCGTGACACGAAGTCAAAGCCGAAAATACGAAGTTTGCGTCTTCACAAGTGCGTTTTTTGATCCATGGCTCGTTTGAGGCACGGTCGCCAAGCGCGCGTTACGATCCCCCCTCCACCCCGGAGAACTCGATGATTCGCCGATTGCCGCTGCGCGCGCTCCTTCTGCTGCCCCTGGCCCTGGCCGGCGTGTTCCCGTCGGGCGCGTCGGGCAAGACCTTGGCCTATTGCTCGGAAGGCTCCCCCGAGAACTTCTCCCCCGCGCTCAACACCACCGGCACCAGCTTCGACGCCGCGCGCCCGGTCTACGACAAACTCACCGAGTTCGCGCGCGGCAGCACGCGCATCGAACCGGCCCTGGCGCAGAGCTGGACCCTGTCGCCCGACGGCAAGACGATCGAGTTCCACCTGCGCAAGGGCGTCAAGTTCCATTCCGGCGTGAACGGCTTCAAGCCCACGCGCGACTTCGGCGCCGACGACGTGCTCTTCTCCTTCGAACGCCAGTGGAAGCCGGACCATCCCTACGCGAAGGTCTCGGGCGGCAAGTACGATTACTTTTCCGACATGGGCATGCCCAAGCTGCTGCGTGCGATCACCAAGGTCGACGACCACACGGTGCGTTTCGAGCTCACCCGGCCCGACACCACCCTCCTCGCGAACCTCGCGATGGACTTCGCGTCGATCGCGTCCGCCGAGTACGCCGATTTCCTGGCCAAGCAAGGCAAGAAGGAGCAGTTCGACCAGATCCCGGTGGGCACCGGCGCGTTCCGTTTCGTCGCCTACCAGAAAGACGCGGTGATCCGCTTCCGCCGCAATCCCGACTATTGGGGCGAGAAGGCGATCGTCGACGACCTCGTCTTCGCGATCACGCCGGATGCGGGCGCGCGCTATTCGAAGCTCAAGGCCGGGGAATGCCATTTCGCGACGGCGCCCCGCCCGGCCGACCTGCCCGAGATGCAGAAAGACCGCTCGCTCAAGGTCATCAGCCAGCCGGGCCTGAACATCGCCTACTGGGCGTTCAACACGCGGAAAGCGCCTTTCGACAAGAAGGAGGTGCGCCAAGCCTTCAGCATGGCGATCGACAAGGCCTCCATCATCCGCGACGTGTACCTCGGCGCCGGGCAGGCCGCGAAGAACCTGATCCCGCCGACGATGTGGTCGTACGACGACAAGGTCGCCGATTACCCGTACGACCCGGCGAAGGCGAAAGCGCTGCTCGCGCACGCCGGCGTCAGGACCCCGCTGGCGATCGACCTCTGGTACATGCCGGTCCAACGGCCCTACAACCCGAACGCCAAGCGCGTCGCCGAGATGATGCAGGCCGACTTGGCCAAGATCGGCGTGCAGGCGACGCTGGTCACCTACGAATGGGGCGAATACCGCAAGCGCCTGCAGCAAGGCGAGCACATGACCGCCGAGATGGGCTGGACGGGCGACAACGGCGACCCCGACAATTTCTTCTTCCTGCACAGCTGCGAAGCAACGCGCGCCGGCGGGCAGAACCTGTCGAAATGGTGCGACAAGGAGTTCGACGCGCGCCTGAACAAGGCCAAGACGCTGACCGACACCGCGGAGCGCGCCAAGCTCTACATGGAAATGCAGGCCATCGAGCACGAAGAGCAACCCGACATGAAGATCGCGCACTCGACCGTGTACGAGGCGATGCGCGCCGGAGTCACCGGCTTCAGGCAGAGCCCGTTCGGCTCGCACCAGTTCAACGGCGTGGACCTGGCCAAGTGAGCCGACCTGAACCTCGGCCGTCGCACCCTCCCCGCCCGCCATGCTGAAATTTCTGCTGAAGAGAGCGCTGCTGACGCTCCCGACGTTTTTCGCGCTGATGTTCGTGACCTTCGTCGCGATCCGGCTCGTGCCGGGAGACCCGGTGGAGGTGCGCGTCGGCGAACACGGCATCAGCCCCGAGCGCCTCGCGGCGTTCCGCCACGACCTCGGCCTCGACCAGCCCGTTTGGCTGCAGTTCTGGCGCTACGTGGTGCAGCTGTCGCACGGCGATTTCGGCACGTCGGTCGTCACCAACGACAAGGTCCTGACCGAATTCCTGACCCTGTTCCCGGCCACGCTCGAACTCGCCTTCTTCGGCATGCTGTTCGCGACGCTGCTCGGCCTGCCCGCGGGCGCGGCCGCGGCCGTCAAGCGCGGCACCTGGTTCGACCAGTTGCTGATGGGCCTGTCGGTGACGGGCTATTCGATGCCGATCTTCTGGTGGGGCCTGCTGCTGATCATGTTCGTCGGCGAGCGGTGGGGCTGGACGCCGGTCTCGGGCCGCATCGACCTGATCAACGATTACTTCGAGCCGGTGACGGGATTCATGACGATCGACGCGTGGCTGTCGGGCCAGGCCGGCGCGGTGAAGGACGCGCTGCGGCACCTGATCCTGCCGACCCTCGTGCTGGGCACCGTCCCGCTGGCGGTGATCGCGCGGATGACGCGCTCCGCGATGCTGGAGGTGCTCGGCGAAGACTACGTGCGCACCGCGCGCGCCAAGGGCCTGCCGGCGTGGCGCGTGGTGGGGCTGCATGCGATGCGCAACGCGATGATCCCGGTCGTCACCGTGATCGGCCTGCAAGTGGGCACGCTGCTGGCCGGCGCCGTGCTGACCGAGACCATCTTCTCGTGGCCCGGCGTCGGACACTGGCTCATCGAATCGATCAGCCGCCGCGACTATCCGGCGCTGCAGGGCGGCGTGATGCTGGTGTCGACATGCGTGATCTTCGTCAACTTGCTCGTGGACCTGCTTTACGGCGCGATCAACCCCCGCATCCGGTATGGCTGAGCTCGCGTCGCGGGACGCCGCGCCGCCTTCGCCGCTGCGTGAATTCTGGTCGGCCTTCCGCGAGAACCGCGGCGCCGTCGCCGGCCTGGCGGTGGTGGTGTGCGTCGCGCTGCTGGCGGTCTTGGCCGGCGTCGTCGCGCCGCATTCCCCCATCGAGCAGTTCCGCGACGCGGTCAAGGCGCCGCCGGCCTGGGAGGACGGCGGATCGTGGCGTTTCGCGCTCGGCACCGACGGCCTCGGGCGCGACCTGCTGTCCCGGCTGATCCACGGCGCGCGGGTGTCGCTGTTCATCGGCGTGTCGGTGATGAGCGCGTCGTTCGTCGTCGGCGTGCTGCTGGGGCTGGGCTGCGCCTGGCTGGGCGGCGCGTTCGACGTCTTGGTCGCGCGCGCGATGGACCTGATCATGGCGGTGCCCAGCCTCGTGTTCGCGATCCTGGTCGTCGCGGTGCTGGGCCCGAGCCTGACGAACACGATCGTCGCGGTGACCATCGTCTACCTGCCGCGCTATGTGCGCCTCGTGCGGGGGTCGGCGCTCGGCGAACTGGGCAAGGAATACGTGATGGCCGCGCGGGTGGCCGGCGTCGGCCCGGCGCGGCTGATGCTGCGCACCGTGCTGCCCAACTGCCTCGCGCCGCTGATCGTGCAGGCGGCGCTCGGGGTGTCGGACGCGATCCTCGAAGCCGCGGCGCTCGGCTTCCTGGGCCTGGGCGCGCAGCCGCCGATCGCCGAATGGGGCACGATGCTGGCCGATTCGCGCGAGTTCATCCGCTCCAATCCGTGGATGGTGGCGCTGCCCGGCCTCGCGATCTTGCTGACGGTCGTGTCGATCAACCTCGCGGGCGACGGACTCCGCGACGCGCTCGATCCGAAGATGCGGAGATCGTGACCATGCCCTTGCTGGACGTCCGCAGCCTACGCGTCTCGTTCCGCACCCGGGCCGGCGCGTCCGTCGCCGTCGACGGGATCGATCTGCGGGTCGACGGCGACGAGGTGCTGGCCATCGTCGGCGAATCGGGGTGCGGCAAGTCGGTGGCGATGCTCGCGCTGATGGGCCTGCTGCCGCGGACGGCGACCGTGACGGCGGACCGCATGGCCTTCGAAGGCCGGGAACTCGCCGCGATCCCGGCGCGGCGGCGCCGGCGCATCGTCGGCCGCGACATCGCCATGATCTTCCAGGAGCCGGTCACGTCGCTCAACCCGTGCTTCACGGTCGGCTACCAGGTCGGCGAAGCGCTGAAAGCGCACCTGGCCCTCGATCGGCGCGCGCGCCGGCGGCGGGTCGTCGAGCTGCTCGATCAGGTCGGCATTCCCGATCCCGAACGGCGGCTGCGCGCCTTCCCGCACCAGCTGTCGGGCGGCATGTGCCAGCGCGTGATGATCGCGATGGCGCTCGCGTGCGAACCGAAGCTGCTGATCGCCGACGAACCGACCACGGCGCTCGACGTCACCATCCAGGCCCAGATCCTGGACCTGCTGCTGGGCCTGAAGCGCGAACGCGGCATGGGCCTGCTGCTGATCACGCACGACCTGGGCCTGGTCGCCGAACACGCCGACCGCGTCGTCGTGCAATACGCCGGCCGCCAAGTGGAGTCCAACGCCGTCGCGCCGCTGTTCGCCGATCCCCACCATCCCTACACCGCCGCGCTGCTGGCGGCGCTGCCGGAACGGGCCGCGGCGCGCCGGCTCGACGCCATCGCGGGCGTCGTTCCCGGCCAGTTCGACCGGCCGGCGGGGTGCCTGTTCGCGCCGCGCTGCGCGATCGCCACCGACCACTGCCGCCAAGTCGCGCCCTTGCAAGCCGCGCCCGAACTGGGCTTCGCGCTGTGCCATACGCCGCTGCGCGCCGGGGCGGCGGCATGCGGCGTCGACGGAGCGCGGCTTTCCGAAGCGCCCGGGCGAGAATAGTTTCACGAGACGCCGGATCGCCCGGCGGCGGCGGCGCGGCCCGCGCCGTTTCGGCTTAGACTGAACCTCTGTGCGTGCACGAAGGTGGCCAACATGCAAAACCAGTTTCGCCGGAGGCGGGGATGACGCGGCAGGCCGGGCACCGCCTCTTCATCGACAGGGCCCGCCTGACCGACGCGCGGGTGGGCGCCGATCCCGACGCTCCCGGCGCCCGGGACCTGGAAGCCGGGCAGGCGCGGCTGGCCGTCGAGCTGTTCGCGCTGACGGCCAACAACGTCACCTATGCCGCGTTCGGCGACGCCATGAAGTACTGGCGGTTCTTCCCCTCGGGCGATGCGGCGCTCGGCTGCCTGCCGGTATGGGGCTTCGCGACGGTCGAGGAAAGCCGGGTCGAAGGACTCCGCGTGGGAAGGCGGGTCTGGGGCTATTACCCGGCCGGCTCGCACTTGGTGGTCTCGCCTTCGACGATGTCCGTCGCGGGCTTCGCGGACGGCGCGGCGCACCGCCAGGAACTCCCGTCCGTCTACAACCAATACGCGTTCTGCGACGCCGACCCGGCCTGGCGCCCTGAACTCGAAGGGCTGCAAGCCGTGCTGCGGCCGCTGTTCGTCACGTCCTTCATGGCCGACGATTTCCTGGCCGAGAACCAGTTCTTCGGCGCGCAGCAGGTCCTCGTCTCCAGCGCCTCGAGCAAGACCGCCTTCGGCACCGCGCATTGCCTCGCGCGGCGGCGCGGCACCCCCGGCGCCCCGAAGATCGTGGGGCTGACCTCGGCCGTGAACGCCGCATTCGTGCGCTCGCTCGGTTGCTACGACGAGGTGCGCTTGTACGACGAAGTCCCCGCACTGAGCCCGGAGCCCCGCACGGTGTACCTCGATTTCGCCGGCAACGCCGAACTGCGGCGCGCGGTGCACGCGACGTTCGCCGGCACGCTGATGTTCAACAGCGCGATCGGCGGCGCGCATTGGGAAGACTTGGCGGTGACGAGCGACCTGCCCGGCCCGCGGCCGACGCTGTTCTTCGCGCCGATCCAACTCAAGAAGCGCGGCGCGCCGCCCCCCGTGGGCTGGGGAGAAATCGAACTGCAACGGCGCATCGGGGCGGGCTGGACGCGGTTCATTTCGGATGTGGCGGACGGCGGATGGGTGCGGGTGGAACGTCGCCCTGGTCAGGAAGCCGCCTTGCAGGCTTACATGGAGATGCTTGCCGGCCGGGTGAATGGGCGACAGGGGCTGATCCTCGGCATGCAGGCTCGCGAACCCTGAACGAACCCGCTCGCACAGGGCGGCGGCATCCACGGCTGCGCGCCCCGGCCCGCCGAGCCGATCGGCCGCGCCGTGCGCCGGCTCAGGCGCCCGGCGCGGCGCCCGCGATCGGCGCGATCGGCAGCACGACATCCCCGCACTGCGCCCGCTGCGCCAGCACGTGATCCATCACGACGAGGGCCAGCATCGCCTCGACGATAGGCGTCGCGCGGATGCCGACGCACGGATCGTGGCGGCCGAAGGTCTCGACGACGGCGGGCGCGCCGGCGCGGTCGATCGAGCGCCGCGGCGTGCGGATCGAGCTGGTCGGCTTGATCGCGATCGATACGCGCAGATCCTGGCCCGTGGAGATGCCGCCGAGCACGCCGCCCGCGTTGTTGCCGACGAACCCCGCCGGCGTCAATTCGTCGCCATGTTCGCTGCCGAGCTGCGCCACGCTGCCGAAGCCGGCCCCGATCTCGACGCCCTTGACGGCGTTGATGCCCATCATCGCGAAGGCGATGTCGGCGTCGAGCTTGTCGAACAGCGGCTCGCCGAGGCCGACCGGCATGCCGCGGGCGACGACGTCGATGCGCGCGCCGCACGAATCCCCCGCGCGGCGCAGTTCGTCCATCCGGGCTTCCAGCGCCGGCACGATCGCGGCGTTGGGCGCGAAGAACGGGTTCAGCGCGATCTGCGCCTCGTCGACGAACGCGATCTCGATGTCGCCCAGCTGGCTCATCCAGCCGACGAAGCTCACGCCGCGACGCTCCTTGAGCCATTTGCGGGCGACGGCGCCGGCGGCCA
>JBEVLR010000085.1:0-6531 GCA_040509075.1 Burkholderiaceae bacterium
CGAAGGAATTCGGCCAGCGCCTGATCGACGCCTACGGCCGCGTGCCCAAGCTGGTGAACCACCTGCACCTGCCCGTGCAGCACGGCTCCGACCGCATCCTGTCGGCGATGAAGCGCGGCTACACGGCGCTCGAATACAAGAGCACGATCCGCAAGCTGCGCGCGGTGCGCCCCGACATCCGGCTGTCGACCGACTTCATCGTCGGTTTCCCCGGCGAAGAGGACGAGGACTTCGACAAGCTGATGAAGCTCGTCGACGACGTGGGGTTCGACGCCTCGTTCAGCTTCATCTACAGCCCGCGCCCCGGCACGCCGGCCGCGAACCTGCTCGATCCGACCGCCTCGTCGGTCAAGCTCAAGCGCCTGCAGCGCCTGCAGGCGGCGCTGGAGGCCAACGTGATGCGCCTGAGCCGGCAGATGGTCGGCACGACGCGGAAAATCCTCGTCGAAGGCCGCAGCCGCAAGAGCGCGGACGACCTGATGGGCCGCACCGAGTGCAACCGCATCGTCAACTTCCCCGGCGGCCCGAACGCGGCCCGGTTGGTGGGACGGCTGATCGACGTCGACATCACCGACGCTTACCCGCATTCGCTGCGGGCGGAAGTCGCCGCGGCGGCGGAGCCGGCGCTGGCGACCTGACCTCGCGCGCGCGCCTGCGGACGGCGGCTCAGCCCATCGCCGCGTCACCGATCGACCCGCGCAGGTCCGTGCGGGCCGCGGCGACGGCGTCGCGCAGCGCGGAGCTGCCGGCCAGGTCGCCCCACAACGACGCGTCCGACACGAAGGCCGACAGCGGGTCGGCCGCGTCGAGCATCGCGCGCGCGCGTTCGGGCGCCATCGCCTGATCCTGGTAGTCGAACGGCAACCGGCCCCGGTGCCATCGATTCAGGAACGCGAGGAACAGCGCCGGCAGCCTGGCGGCCGCCGCGACGCTTTCGCCGCGCGCCAAGCGCTCGCGCAGCGTCGGCGCGATGAAGCCGGGGATCTTCGCGAAACCGTCGGCGGCGACGCGCTGGTTGGTGTCGGCGATCGCCTCGTTGCCGAAACGATCCAGCACCACGTCGCGGTACGACGCCAGGTCGACCGGGCTTTCGCGGCCGGGCCGGTGCAGGCACGGGATCACGTCGTCGGTCACGTAGTCGTGCGCGATGCGGCGGATCGCCGGATCGCGGGCGCCCTCGTGGATGAAGGTGCGGCCCGTCAGGATGCCGGCCCAGGCGACGGCGCTGTGGCTCGCGTTGAGGATGCGGATTTTCGCTTCCTCGTAGGGCTGCACGTCGTCCGTCATCTCGACGCCGACTTTCTCCCAGTCGGGACGGCCGTTCGCGAACCGATCCTCGATCACCCATTGGATGAACGATTCCGCCATCAGCGCGGCCTTGTCGTCCCACCCCGCCTGCCGCGCGACGCGCCGCTTCATGTCGTCGGCCGGCCGCGGCGTGATGCGGTCGACCATCGCGTTCGGGCACGTGGTGTTCGCCTCCATCCACGCGAGAAGGCCGGCATCGCCCGCGGCTTCGAGGAACCGGCGCAGGTTGGCGCGGAATCGGTCGCCGTTGTGGCGCAGGTTGTCGCAGTTCATGAACGTCAACGGGCCGGCGGCCGCGGCGCGGCGCGCCCGCAGGATCGCGGTCGCCGCGCCGTAGATCGTGAGCGAGGTCGCGCCGGCCAGGTCGCTCGCCGCCTCGGGGTGCGCCAGATCGAGCCGTCCCGCGTGGTCGAGCGCGTAGCCGGCCTCGGTGACGGTGAACGACACGATGCGCGTGTCCGGATCGGCCCCGAGCTCGATCACGCGCGAAAGCCCCGGCTCGAACGGGATCACCTCCGAAATCGACGTGATCTTCTCGAGCGCGCGTTCACCGCCCGGCGACACCGTCTCGAGCGTGTAGGCCCCGCCCTGTTCGCGCAGCGCGGCGACGACCTCGGCCATGTCGGGCCGCAGGTTCGCGGCCGCGCACCGCCAGCGCGCATCGCCCGAGCGCATCAGCCGATGCATGTAGACGGCCTGGTGGGCGCGGTGGAACGAACCCAGGCCCAGATGGAGCAGGCGCAGGGGTCGCCCCGCGGGAAGCGTCGTCGTGGAAGACATGGCTGCGGCTTCGTGGGATGGAAAAGGTGAGCCGCATTTTCCGCCTGTGCGTCCGCGGATGCGGCGCCGCCGGCGGTTCGACCCGCGCCCGGCAGTGCCGAAATCACGTTTGCGGCGCGAATCCTCCGTCGGCCCGCTGCAGCGGCCGACGCGCCGCCGGCGGTCAGCGCCCCAAGGTCTTCGACCAGGGCACCAGCGCGCAGACGACGACCAGCGCGGCATAGGTCGCGAGCCGGCCGTCGTGCCCGGTGATCACGAGGCCGGCGATCGACACCGCCAGGCCCGCCGCGCCCGACCGCCAGGCGAGCGCGAACCACGGCGCGCGCGCCAGGCTGCGCCGCCAGAACGCCTTGCACAGGAACGCGCTGAGCATGCCCACGCCCAGCGCGGGAGCGGCGAAATTGGCGATGTGCCAGAACAGGCCGAGTGGATCCAAAGGGGAAGGCGCGCGAAGCGGTCGACGGCGGCCCGCGATTTTATAATGCGCGCATGTCTGTGTTCGCGTTGGGCCTCAACCACCAGACCGCGCCCATCGACCTGCGCGGGCGCTTCGCGTATTCGCTCGAACAGCTGGCGCCGGCGTTGACGGCGCTGGCGGGCAAGCTCGCGGGCGCCGGCGGCCCGCAGGCCGGCGCCGCGCCCGAAATCGCGCTGCTGTCGACCTGCAACCGCACCGAGCTGTACGTCGCCGCCGCGCCCGACCATCCGCACCCGCTCGTGCGCCCGGCGGCCGACTGGCTCGCGGCGCAAGGCGGCGTCAGCAGCGCGCAGCTGCTCGATCACAGCTACGTGCGGGAAAACCGCGAGGCCGCGCGCCACGTGTTCCGGGTCGCGGCCGGCCTCGATTCGATGGTGCTGGGCGAACCGCAGATCCTCGGCCAGATGAAGCAGGCCGTGCGCGAGGCCGACCTCGCCGGAACGCTGGGCACGACGCTGCACCAGCTTTTCCAGCGTTCGTTCTCGGTGGCCAAGGAGGTGCGCACCTCGACGGAAATCGGCGCGCATTCGATCAGCATGGCCGCCGCCGCGGTGCGCCAGGCCGCGCAGCTGTTCGGCGACCTCGACCGGCTCCGCGTGCTGTTCGTCGGCGCCGGCGAGATGATCGAGCTCGTCGCCACGCACTTCGCCGCGCGCACCCCGAAGGCCATGGCGGTGGCCAACCGCACGCTGGAGCGCGGCGAGAAGCTGGCCGGCCGCCTGGGCGCGCAGGCGATGCGCCTGGCCGACATGCCGGCGCGCCTGCACGAATTCGACGTCGTCGTCTCCTGCACCGCCAGCACGTTGCCCATCATCGGGCTGGGGGCCGTCGAACGGGCGCTGAAGGCGCGCCGGCGGCGCCCGATGTTCATGGTCGACCTGGCCGTGCCGCGCGACATCGAGCCCGAAGTCGGGCAACAGCGCGACGTCTACCTGTACACCGTCGACGACTTGTCCGAACTCGTGCGGACCGCCGGCGAGCGGCGTCAAGCCGCCGTCGAACAGGCCGAAGCCATCATCGACGCCGGGGTGCTGGGCTTCTCGCACTGGCTCGACCAGCGCGCCACCGTGCCGCTGATCCAGGCGCTGACGAAGCAGGCCGACGACTGGCGCGCGCTCGAGCTGCAGCGCGCGCGCAAGGCGCTCGCGAAAGGCGAATCGGTCGATGCGGTGCTCGAAGCCATGGGCCGCGGACTGACGCAGAAGATGCTGCACGGCGCCCTCGCCGAGCTGCGCGGCAGCGAAGGCGAACAGCGCCATCGGCTGGCGGACATGGTCTCGCGGCTGTTCCTGCGGCAGTCCGCGCGCGACCCGTCCGATCCGGGCCTGTAGCGACGCCGGCGAAGCGCCGCCGCGCCGCCTCGGCTCGCCCTCGACGCCGCCTGCGCGGCCCGCCCGCCAATCCGCTTCCTCCGCGCCCCCATGAAAAACACCCTCCGCCAACAATTCGACCGCCTCGCCATGCGGCTGCAGGAGCTCGACGCGCGCCTGGCCGACCCGGCCGCCGCGTCCGACGTCGGCAAACTGCGCGCGCTGTCGCGCGAGCAATCCGAGGCCGCGGAAATCGTCGCGCTGTACCGCCGCTTCACGCAGCGCGAGAGCGACCTCGCCGCGGCGGGCGAACTGCTGGACGAGAACGGCGGCGACGCCGAGATGGCGGCCATGGCGCGCGAAGAGATCTCCGCCTGCGAAACCGACCTCGGCGCGCTGGGCGCCGCGCTGCAGGCGACGCTGCTGCCGCGCGACCCGGACGACGCGCGCCCCGCGTTCGTCGAGATCCGCGCCGGCACCGGCGGCGAGGAGTCGGCGCTGTTCGCGGCCGACTTGCTGCGCATGTACCTGCGCTACGCCGAGCGCCAGGGCTGGCGCAGCGAGATCATGAGCGAAAGCGCGTCCGACCTCGGCGGCTTCAAGGAGGTCGTCGTGCGGCTCGAAGACCCGGCAGGAGGCCGCGGGGCGGCGGCCGCGCACGGCGTCTACGGGCAGCTGCGCTTCGAGTCCGGCGGCCACCGCGTGCAGCGCGTGCCCGCCACCGAGACCCAGGGCAGGATCCACACGAGCGCCTGCACGGTCGCCGTGCTGGCCGAGCCCGACGAGGCCGCCGAAGTCACGCTGAATCCTTCCGAACTGCGCATCGACACCTTCCGCGCCAGCGGCGCCGGCGGACAGCACATCAACAAGACCGACAGCGCGGTGCGCATCACGCACCTGCCGACCGGCATCGTCGCCGAGTGCCAGGACGACCGGTCGCAGCACCGCAACAAAGCCAAGGCGATGGCCGTGCTGCTCGCCCGCCTGCGCGACCGCGAACGCGCCGAACGCGAGGCCCGCGACGCCGCCGCGCGCAAGAGCCTGATCGGCACCGGCGACCGCTCCGACCGCATCCGCACCTACAACTTCCCGCAGGGCCGCCTCACCGACCACCGCATCAACCTGACGCTGTACAAGCTCGGGGCGGTGATGGAAGGAGAGCTCGGCGACGTGGTCGGCGCGTTGCGCGCCGCGCGGGCGCAGGAACAGCTGGCCGCGCTCGAATCGGGCGCCTGAAGCCACGATGGCCTCGACGCAAACCATCGCCCAGGCGCTGCGCGGCGCGCGCGAGCGCGGCGTCGAACGGCTCGACGCGCAGTTGCTGCTGGGCCGCGTGCTCGGACGGTCGCGCGCCTGGCTGATGGCCCACGGCGAAGATCCCATCGCGCCCGGCCCAGCCGCCGAATTCGCCGCGCTCGCGCTGCGCCGCGCCGATGGCGAACCGTTCGCCTACCTGGTCGGCGAGCGCGAATTCCACGGGCTGACCCTGGCGGTCGATCCGGCGGTGCTCGTGCCGCGTCCGGACACCGAAACGCTGGTCGACTGGGCGCTGGAGCTGCTGGCGGGCCCGCCGCGCGGCCCGGGGCGGCCCGCGGTCGCCGACCTGGGCACCGGCAGCGGCGCGATCGCGCTGGCCTTGAAATCGGCTTGCCCAAGCGCCAGCGTCTGGGCCGTCGAGCGCAGCGCCGCGGCGCTCGACGTGGCCCGCGGCAACGCACGCCGGCTCGCGCTCGACGTGCGTTTCGCGCACGGCGACTGGTGGAGCGCGCTCGACGCGTTCGCCGACGCGCCGCGCTTCGATCTGGCCGCCAGCAATCCGCCCTACATCGCCGCCGACGATCCGCACCTGGCGGCGTTGGCGCACGAACCGCGGTCCGCGCTCGTGGCGGACGACGGCGGCCTGGCCGACATCGTCCGCATCGCCGCGCAGGCGCCGGCACGGATCCGCGACGGCGGTTGGCTGCTGTTCGAGCACGGGTGGGAACAGGCCCCCGCGGTGCGCGCGATCCTCGCGCGCTCGGGCTTCGCCGAGATCACCACCCGCGCCGACCTGGAAGGCCGGCCGCGCTGCTCGGGGGGCCGCCGCTGACGGATGCGGGCCCGCGACGCCGAGCCGATCCGACCCCCTCCGATCGCCAAGATGCCCTGGCGCGACGGCATCCGCCGCCGTGCACGGAATGTCACGGCAAAGGCCGGACTGCGTGCATTCCGTCCGATTGTCGATATCTTCAACGCGGCAATGGGCGTAGCATCGTTTTCGTGAATTTGCTCGGGAGCAGACCATGGAACTTTCGCGTTCGACGGACGGCGGCAGGCGCTGGCGTCGCGGGATCGCCTCCGCGGCGCTGCTGTGGACGTCCGGCGCGGCCCTGGCGGACGCGCCGCCAAGGGCATTAGGCGACTCGATCAATGGCTCCGAATCGGTGCAGTATGCGCTCGCTCACGTTCGAAGTCCTGTCGATTCGATCCGTTTGTTCGGCAACTATTATTTTTTCGATCCGGGGCACAGCAACCTCGGGCCGACGATGAGCAGCCTGCTGGGCGGGTTCCGCGCCAGCACCGGATTGGCCGGCATGGGCCGGCCGGCCTCCCTGTTCGACGCCCAGCGCGATGACGCGCCCAGCCTGCCTTACATCGGCCTCGGATACAGCCATC
>JBEVLR010000086.1:0-12846 GCA_040509075.1 Burkholderiaceae bacterium
GGATGCTCATTCAATTCTCCATGCAAGTGCTACCGCGGAACCGGCTTGGGCGGGCCGCTGGTGGTGCGCCCTAGGGGGGAAGGCGCCGCAGGCGCTTCGGGCGCGGGTCATGTTTTGTTCCGTGTCAGCACGCGCGCCAGGATGTTCAGCGCGAGCACGCCCATCGTGATCAGGAACACCCCGGCCCACGCCAGCTTCTGCCAGTTTTCGTAGGGGCTCATCGCGAACTTGAAGATCGTGACCGGCAGGTTGGCGGTGGGCTGCGAGAGATCCAGCGTCCAGAACTGGTTGGACAGCGCGGTGAACAGCAGCGGCGCGGTCTCGCCGGCGATGCGCGCCACCGCCAGCAGGATGCCGGTGATGACGCCGGAGCGCGCGGCCGTCAGCGTGACGGTGGAGATGACCTTCCACTTCGGCGTGCCGAGCGCGTAGGCCGCCTCGCGCAGCGCGTGCGGCACCAGGTTGAGCATGTTCTCGGTGGTGCGGATGACCACCGGGATGACGATCAGCGACAGCGCGATCGACCCGGCCCAGCCCGACGCGCCGTGCGACGGCACCACGACCAGCTCGTAGATGAACAAGCCGATCACGATGGACGGCGCGGACAGCAGCACGTCGTTGATGAAACGGGTCGCGCCCGCGAGCCGGCTCTTCTGACCGTACTCGGCGAGGTAGACGCCGGAAAAGATGCCGATCGGCGTGCCGACCAGCGTCGCGACCGCCACCATCGCCAACGAGCCGTACAGCGCGTTGGCGAGGCCGCCGCCGTCGGACATGGCCGCCGGCGTCGACTCCGTGAAGAGCGTGAGGTTCAAGCCGCCGCCGCCCAGCCGGACGGTCTCGAACAAGATCCAGATCAGCCAGAACACGCCGAACGCCATCGCCAAGAACGCGAGCGTCAACGCGATCATGTTGACGCGCTTGCGGCGCCGATGCATCCTCAGGCGCGCCTCCGACATCGACGATGCCGAAGTCATCGCACGACCTGCGCCCCGCCGGCCGCGATGCGAGCGTGGTTCATGCCCTGCTCCCTTCGCCGCGCCGCAGCCGCATCAGCAGGACTTTCGCGAACGACAACACGACGAACGTGATGACGAACAAGATCAATGCGAGGTACAGGAGCGCCGCGCGATGCATGCCCTCGCCCGCTTCGGCGAATTCGTTCGCGAGCACGGAGGTGATCGTGTTGGCGGCCTGGAACAGCGAAAGCTGGCTCAGTTGGCTCTGATTGCCGATGACGAAGGTCACCGCCATCGTTTCGCCGAGCGCGCGGCCCAGGCCCAGCATGATGCCGCCGACCACGCCCGTCTTGGTGAACGGCAGCACGACGCGGTAGACGACCTCCCAGGTCGTCGCCCCGAGGCCATAGGCCGATTCCTTGAGCATCGGCGGCGTCACCTCGAACACATCGCGCATCACCGATGCGATGAACGGAATGATCATGATCGCCAGGATGATGCCGGCGCACAGGATGCCGATGCCGACCGGCGGCCCGGAGAACAGCGTGCCGAGCATCGACGAGCCGCCGAAGGCGCTTTGCAGGGGCTGTTGCACGTAAGTCGCCAGGATCGGCCCGAACACCGTCAAGCCCCACATGCCGTAGACGATCGACGGGACGCCGGCGAGCAGCTCGATCGCGATGCCCAGCGGCCGCTTGAGCCACGCCGGAGACATCTCGGTCAGGAACAGCGCGATGCCGAAGCTGACCGGCACCGCGATCGCCAAGGCGATCACCGAGGTCGCGAGCGTGCCGTAGATCATGGCCAGGCCGCCGTAGTGATCCTGCACCGGATCCCATTCGCTGCGCCACAGGAAGGAGGGGCCGTATTCAAGGATCGCCGGCGACGCGCCGACGATCAGCGACCCGATGATGCCCGCCAGCATGGCCAACGTGAGCCACGCCGCGGCATGGGCCAGAAAAGAAAAGACGGCGTCGCCCCACGGCCAGTTCCGATGGCGTTCGGAAGGCCGGCCGGCGGGCGCGGAGCCGGATTTCTTCGCGTTGCGCAATCCATGGTCAGCAGGCAGCGTGGCGGACAATGGAGCCTCCGGATGGTTGAAGGCCGCCTACCGGGGACGTGTGCCCGGCACGGCGGCTCGTGAAGCCGAAATCGTTTACTTCAGCGCGATCGACTTGCCGCTGCCGTCCTTGACTTCGGCCCACTGCTTGCGGACCTGCGCCTTCAGCGCGTCGGGCAGCGAAACGTAGTCCAGCTCGGCCGCGGCCTTGTCGCCGTTCCCGTAGGCCCAGTCGAAGAACTTGAGAACGGCGGCGCCTTGAGCCGGCTTATCCTGGGCCTTGTGGATCAGCACGAAGGTGGCGCCGGTGATGGGCCAAGCATCCTTGCCCGGCTCGTCGGTCAGCACTTGGTAATAGCTCTTCGACCAGTCGGCGGCGGCGGCGGCGGCCTTGAAAGTCGAATCGTCCGGTTCGACGAAGGAACCGGCCTGGTTCTTCATCGAGACGTGGATC
This sequence comes from Burkholderiaceae bacterium, assembly GCA_040509075.1. Lineage (GTDB taxonomy): Bacteria > Pseudomonadota > Gammaproteobacteria > Burkholderiales > Burkholderiaceae_C > Scleromatobacter. The sequence continues at coordinate 2,474 of JBEVLR010000086.1, forward strand.
ATCTTGTTCTGCTTCGCGTACGCGTACTCGACATAACCGATCGAGTTCGGCAGGCGCTGGACGTATTGGGCGACCCCTTCATTGCCCTTGCCGCCGACGCCGTTGGCGGGCCAATTCACCGCAGTGCCTTCACCGATCTTGGCTTTCCAGTCGGCATTGACCTTGGACAGGTAGTTCGTGAAGATGAAGCTGGTGCCCGAACCGTCGGCACGATGCACCGTGGCGATCGCGGTGTCGGGCAGGGCCACGCCGGCGTTCAGCGCAGCGATGGCCGGGTCGTTCCACTTGACGACCTTACCGATATAGATGTCGGCCAACACCGATCCCGTCAGCTTCAACTGGCCCGGCTTGACGCTCGGAAGGTTGACCACCGGCACCACGCCGCCCGTCACGGTCGGGAACTGCAGCAGCCCATCAGCCGCGAGTTCCTCGTCCTTCAGCGGCATGTCCGAAGCGCCGAAATCGACGGTCTTGGCCTTGATCTGCTTGATGCCGGCACCGGACCCCACCGATTGGTAGTTGATCTTGTTGCCGGTGACCTTCGCATACTGCTCAGCCCACTTCGAATAGATCGGAGCAGCGAACGAAGACCCCGCGCCAGTGACTTCGTCAGCCCGCGCAGCAAAAGCCGCCACACTCAACGCGGCGGCGATGGCCACCAGGCGGATCGGTTGGAATTTCATGGTCGGGCCTTTCTGAGGCAGTTTAATGGACTGCGCCACTGTAAGCGGCCTCCATGACAAGACAGTGAACCCGGCGCGACCGTTTGACACATCGCCCGTCCGCCAAAGCGTCGATTCTCCAGTGTCACGGGCCCCCAGGTCGGGCAGTCATATCAAGTCATGCAACTGTCACATGACCGCTGCCGCTTGCGCCAATCGTTGTGCCGACGTCCGCGCCTGGGCGTCATCTCGCGCCTCGACCATGACCCGCAGCACCGGCTCGGTACCCGATTCGCGGATCAGCACGCGTCCGTGATTGCCGAGTTCCTTCTCGATTTTCGCCTTTTCCGCGACCAGGACCGCATTCTGACGCCAATCCGAACGGGCGATCAGACGCACATTGATCAGCACCTGCGGAAATAAGCGCATGCCATCGAGCAGGCCGGCCAGCGATCGACCGTTGCGTCGAATGGCCTGCAGCACTTGCAGCGCGCTCACGATGCCGTCTCCGGTCGTGTGACGGTCGAGCACCAGCAGATGCCCCGAATTCTCGCCGCCGAGTTGCCATCTGCGCGCCAGCAACTCCTCCAAGATGTAGCGATCCCCGACGTTCGTGCGCACCAATTCCACACCGCGAGCCTTCAGCGCCAGCTCGACGGCCATGTTGGTCATCAGCGTGCCGACGACGCCGGGGACAGGTTCGCCGCGCTCGAGACGATCGGCAACGATGGCGTACAGCAATTCATCCCCGTCGTAGCAGACACCGGCCGAATCGACCATCTGCAGGCGGTCGGCGTCGCCATCGAGAGCGACGCCGTAGTCGGCACGATGATCGGCGACGGCACGCATCAATGCCTGCGGCGAGGTCGCTCCCACCCCGTCATTGATGTTGAAGCCGTCGGGCTCGCATCCGATCGCGACGACCTCCGCGCCCAGCTCGTGGAAAACGTCCGGTGCGACGCTGTAAGCGGCGCCATGCGCCCCGTCGACCACGATCTTGAACCCCTTCAGCGAGAGATCCTGAGCGAACGTGCTCTTGCAAAATTCCAGATAGCGGCCAGCGGCATCGTTCAGGCGGCGCGCTTTGCCGAGCGATGCGGAATCCGACCACTGCGGCGGCTCGGCCAATGCGGCTTCGACCTCCATTTCCCACTGGTCGGGCAATTTTTCGCCCGACGCCGAAAAGAATTTGACGCCATTGTCGGCGAACGGGTTGTGCGACGCGCTGATCACCACGCCCAGATCGACGCGCAGCGCCCGCGTGAGGTAGGCGACGCCCGGGGTCGGCAGCGGGCCGGTGAGCAGCACGTCCACGCCTGCCGATGCGAAGCCCGCCTCCAGCGCCGATTCGATCATGTAACCCGACACCCGGGTGTCCTTGCCGATCAGCACGGTCGCCTTCGACGCTTTGCTGCGGAGCACGCGTCCGACCGCATGGCCCAGGCGCAGCATGAAATCGGCGGTGATGGGCGCCGCGCCGACCGTGCCACGGATGCCGTCGGTCCCGAAATAGCTCCTGCTCATGAATTCGCCGTCCGTCTCTGATGCGTTTCGGCGCGGCGACGAAGCACGGGCCGCGCGGTTGTCCTTGGAAAAATGGAAGCCGGTCGAGCCGCGATGTCCGCCTCAACCCACCGTCAGCGCGCGCCAGACCTTGAGCGCATCGACCGTCTCCGCCACATCATGCACCCGCACGATGGATGCGCCCTGCTGCGCGGCCGTCACCGCCGCCGCGACGCTCGCGGACAAGCGCTGGCCGACCGGCCGGCCAGTCAACGCGCCCAGCGTCGATTTACGCGACCAGCCCAGCAGCAGCGGGCATCCGAGCTCCTGGAGCGCCCGCTGATGCACCGACAGGGCCAGATTGTGCGCGGATGTCTTGCCGAAGCCGATGCCGGGATCGAGCACGAGGCGCTCGCGCGCGATCCCACGCTCGATCGCGGCGTTGCGACGCTCCTCCAGGAAATCCCTCACTGCCGTCACCACATCGCCGTAGCTCGGCTCGACCTGCATCGAACCTGGTTCGCCCTGCATGTGCATCAAACAGATTCCGGCCGTCCGATGCGCCGCCGCGACGGCCAGCGCGCCCGGCGCTTGCAACGCCCGCACATCGTTGAGGATGTCGACGCCCAGCTCCAGGGCCGCAGTCATCACCGTCGGATCCGACGTGTCGATCGACACGGGGACGCCCAAGGTGACGGCATGGCGCAAGACCGGCAGGACACGCGCCAACTGTTCGGCGGTGCCGGGCGACCGAGCGCCGGGGCGGGTCGATTCGCCGCCGATGTCGAGGATGTCGGCGCCCTGCTCCAACAGGTGATCGCAATGTCTGCGGGCCGTATCGGCATCCGCGCAGGAGCCGCCGTCCCAGAATGAATCGGGCGTCACGTTGACGATGCCCATCACTCGAGGGCGATCCAGGTCGACTCGGAAACGGCCGGTCTGCCAAAAAGTCATCGGGGGCGGACGCCACGTTTCGCGCGCCGGGCAAAAATGGGAAAACGGGGCGATGCCCCGTCGATTTCGGCGGAAGGGGCCGAGTGGTCAGGCCGCGGCCGGCGCACCTTCCGCCGCCAAAGGCGTGCCGCCGGGGCCGCCGCTCTTCGGCGGGCTGGGCGTCCAGTCCTTCGGCGGGCGGGGAGGCTTGCCCTGCATGATGTCTTCGAGCTGTTCGCCGTCGAGGGTCTCCCACTCGAGCAGCGCTTTGGCCATCGCATGCATCTTGTCCTGGTGCAGCTCGATCAGCTGACGGGCGATGCCGTATTGCTCATCGATGATGCGCCGCACTTCGGCGTCGACCTTGCGCATCGTCTCTTCCGACATCGTCGTCGTCTTCGTGACGGAACGGCCCAGGAACACTTCACCTTCGTTCTCGGCATAGACCATCGGGCCCAGCGCGTCGGTCATGCCATAGCGGGTGACCATATCGCGCGCGATGGTCGTGGCCCGTTCGAAGTCGTTGCTGGCGCCCGTGGTCATCTGGCCCATGAACAGCTCCTCGGCGATCCGGCCGCCGAACAACATCGAGATGCGGCTGAGCATCAGGATCTTGTCGGTGCTGTAGCGATCCTTTTCAGGCAACGACACGGTGACGCCGAGCGCGCCGCCCCGCGGAATGATGGTGACCTTGTGCACCGGGTCGAGCTTGGGCAGCAGTTTCGAGATCAGCGCATGGCCGGCTTCGTGGTAGGCGGTGTTCCTGCGTTCTTCCTCGTCCATGACCATCGACTTGCGCTCCGCGCCCATCATGATCTTGTCCTTGGCACGCTCGAAATCGACCATCTCGACGACACGGCCGTTGCGGCGAGCGGCGAACAGCGCGGACTCGTTGACGAGGTTGGCGAGGTCGGCGCCGGAAAAACCCGGCGTGCCGCGCGCGATGATGTCTGCACGGACGTCGGTGCCGATGGGCACCTTGCGCATGTGGACGTTGAGGATCTGCTCGCGGCCGCGGATGTCGGGCAACGTGACATAGACCTGGCGATCGAATCGGCCCGGACGAAGCAGCGCGGGATCGAGGATGTCCGGCCGGTTGGTGGCCGCCATCACGATCACGCCGAGGTTCGTCTCGAAACCATCCATCTCGACCAGCATCTGGTTGAGCGTCTGCTCGCGCTCATCGTTGCCGCCGCCGAGGCCGGCGCCGCGGTGGCGGCCGACCGCGTCGATTTCGTCGACGAAGATGATGCAAGGGGCGCTTTTCTTCGCTTGTTCGAACATGTCGCGCACCCTGGCGGCGCCGACGCCCACGAACATCTCGACGAAATCCGAGCCCGAGATCGAGAAGAACGGGACTTTGGCTTCGCCGGCGATCGCCTTGGCCAACAAGGTCTTGCCGGTTCCCGGAGGCCCGACCATCAGCACGCCGCGCGGGATGCGGCCACCCAGCTTCTGGAACTTCTGCGGATCGCGCAGGAAATCCACCAGTTCCTTGACTTCTTCCTTGGCCTCGTCGCAGCCGGCGACGTCCGCGAAGGTGACCGAGTTGTTGGCTTCGTCGAGCATGCGCGCCTTGCTCTTGCCGAAACTGAACGCCCCGCCCTTGCCGCCACCCTGCATCTGCCGCATGAAATAGACCCAGACGCCGATCAACAGCAGCATCGGCGCCCAAGACAACAGCAAGCTGGTCAGCAGCGAGGGCTCTTCGCGCGGCTTGATGTCGAACTTGACGTTGTTGGCGATCAAATCTCCCGTCAGGCCGCGGTCGAGCAGGCTGCTGCCGGTCACATGTTCTTTCTTGCCTTCGGTGGTCGTGGCGACGATGTCGATCGTGCTGCCGCCTTCCTGGATGATCACGCTGGCCACGTGCTTGTTCCTGACCTCATCGAGGAAATCGGAATACGCGACCGTCTGACCTTGAGCCGTTCCATGGTCGAACGATTTGAAGACCGTAAACAGCACCAGCGCGATGACGAGCCAGACTGCGATCTTCGAAAACCATTGATTGTTCACCGCGGCTCCTTCTCACAAAAATGCCAATTCCCACGGCAGATGGGGTCGATTCTAGGCCAGTCAATACCCGTGGAACCCGACACTAGGGCCATGTTAGGGCGCCAAACGCACGCTTTCGCGGAGCAGGAACGGGGCCTGGTCGGCGTCAACGCGCGCTTCCGATCGGATTTTTGACGCCGAAACCGACGATGAACGTCTCCGCCGAACGATCGCGTGAAGCCTTGGGCTTCACCGCCTTGACCACCTGGAAATTCGTCTTGTACAGCTCCATGAGCTCTTGATAGCCGGCTCCGTGGAAAACCTTCGTCACCAGGACACCGTCCGGCTTCAAGTGCCGGAGCGCGAAAGCCAGCGCCAGCTCGACCAGGGCCGAGACGCGAACCGCGTCCGTCGCCGGAACGCCCGACAGATTGGGCGCCATGTCGGAAACCACCACGTCCACCGGCCGGCCGGCCACCTGCGCATCGAGCTCCGCCAGCACGACGTCTTCGCGAAAATCGCCCTTGATGAAGGTCACGCCTTCGATCGGCTCCATGTCCAGGATGTCGAGCGCCAGGATACGTCCATTGAGCCCCCCTGCCGCCGCGCCACCCGAACCGGCCGCCTTCGGGGCGAACTTGCGCCGCAGGTACTGGCTCCATGCCCCCGGGGCCGAGCCGAGATCCACGACCAGCTGCCCTGGCCGGATCAGCTTGAACTGGGCGTCGATCTCAGCCAGCTTGTAGGCGGCGCGAGCGCGATAACCTTCCTTCTGGGCCATCTTGACGTAAGGATCGTTCGCGTGATCTTGCAGCCACTGCTTGTTGACCTTCTTGCTTTTGGTCTTGATTTTCATGAGGCAGGGATAATACGGCGATGGCACTGATAGAACTTTCCCCCGCCGAGCGCAAAGAAAGACGCGGCGAAGCCCATCATCTCGACCCGGTCGTCATGATCGGGGCGGATGGCCTGACCGCCGCCGTCCTCCAGGAGGCCGAGGCCGCGATCAAGTCGCACGGCCTGATCAAGGTGCGGGTGTTTTCGGACGATCGGGCCGCCCGCGAAGCGATGCTGGCCGAATTGGCCGACAAGCTCGACGCGGCCCCTGTCCAACATATCGGCAAGCTGCTCGTGCTGTGGCGACCGCCGGCGGAAGCCACGCCCGCAACGCCCGCCGACCGCAAACCCGGCCCGCGCGTCGTCAAGATCCTCAAATTTTCGAAACGCGGCAATCATCGTCCGCAAATCAAGAAAGTCACCGTGCTGGGGAACGAGAGAGTGACGGCCGGAGGCCAGGTCAAGCGCGCGAAGAAACGCGTGGTCAGCGTCAAGAAAAAGGTTTGACGGATCCGGCAAGCCGCACTCGGGCGGCCTCCGCCCCCAGCGCCTCGCCCAGGGTCGCCCATGGCGCGATCAACGCGCCGCCTTCCAGGCCAGCGCGGACACCAGCACGATCTTCACGCCGAAAAACGCGGCGCTGAGCGCGTGCAGCTGGGCGAAGCCGAGGCGGCCCGCGGCGCCGGCGCGGGCCGCTTCCATCATCGGCAACAATCCGTAATAGCCTGCGACCGTACAGAACAGCGCCCCGAGCGTCAGCATCATTTCGCCCGAAAATTGGCTGACGCCCGCCTGCGCATGACGCGTGGACGCGGCGCGGCGCTCGATGACCAGGATGAGCGCGCCGAGCGCCAGGCTGACGCCGGCTTCCGATTCGAAGACGCGCCGCACGACCAAGCCCGCCGACGCACGGTCGAGCGCCTGGAACGCCGAAGGCGCGGCAATCGACGCGAGCGCCACGAGCAGCCCGCACCAGACGCCCGGCAACAGCCGGCGCAATGTCTCGACGAGTGCGCGCATCGCGCGTTCTAGATGTATTTCACTTCCACGATCTCGTAATGCTTGACGCCTCCGGGCGCCTGCACCGCGGCCGTGTCGCCGGCTTCCTTGCCGATCATCGCGCGCGCGATCGGTGAGCCGACCGAAATCATGCCTTCCTTCAGATCGGCCTCGTCCTCGCCGACGATCTGGTAGGTGACTTCCTGCCCGGACGATTCTTCTTCGAGGATCACGGTGGCGCCGAACACCACGCGGCCGCCGCCGTCGACTCCTGCCGGATCGATGATCTGAGCGGCCGCGAGCTTCGCATCGATGTCGAGGATTCGCCCTTCGATGAACGCCTGCTTGTCTTTGGCCGCCTCGTACTCGGCATTCTCGGACAGGTCGCCCTGGGCCCGGGCTTCAGAGATCGCCTGGATCACCGCGTGCCGATCGACGGTCTTCAGCCGATGCAGTTCTTCCTTCAGTTTCTCCGCGCCGCGGCGGGTCAGGGGGATCGTGGTCATGTCGGTAACTCGTCTTGGAAAAAGCAAACCGCCGCCCCGCAATGGCCAAAACCACTGACGGGCGGCGGCCCTGATGTCTCGTGGAAGGAAGTCTAAATCAGTTTTCAGGTCGTGGACAACGGATCTTTGGAAGATTGGGCCGCCCGTCCGCCGACGCCTTGGCCAAGCGCGAAGAAGCCGCGTGAAACGCCTCGTCCTCACGCTCGTGCAGGACGACGCGCCGCGATGCGAGGCCGGCCCCCCGAGCGCCGGGATGCGCCAATGCCCGCACACCCCGCCCAGCGGTCATACGTTCGACACGCAGGCCGCGTACTCTGACGTCCGAACAGATCCAACGGCCAGGTCGGCGTTCACGCCGCCTGGCGCCGGCGCCGTCTTGGACGGTTTTTTGAGATAGCGCACGCATCGATGACGAGCGCATGAAACGACCCGATTCGCCTTACCAGACCGACAGGACCGCGCAAGCTTCCAACCTCACCGCGATCGCGACCCGGGCTTTTCCGCCGCGTGGCTGCGGAGGTCGTCCGTGAAGGCCTTGCGGGATATCCGCGGAATTTTCGAAGTTCACATTCATTCGCACCAGGACCGCATTCAATGCAAGTACAGGAAATTTTTTCGCCGCTCCGCGAACTCGGCCTGAATCCCCTGCCCGCCATCGTGGCCTCGGTTTCCGAGTTGTACCGCATGCCGCAAGCGCAACTCGATGCGCTCAAGGCCGCGCTCATCGTCGAGAGCTTCGCTTTCCATTACGAGAACAACCGCTTCTACCGCCAGGCCTGCGACAGCAAGGACGTGCACCCGAGCCAGATCCGGGGCTTCGAGGACCTGATCCGCATTCCGTTGGTGCCGATCGCCAAATTCAAGGCGGTGAACAACCAGGAACTGCTGTCCAAGCCATTGCACGCGATCGAGCATGAGATGCGCAGCACCGGCACGAGCGGGCTCCCGAGCGTCGCTCGCCGGTGCTCCGACACGCTCGACGCCGCCATCGTCGGCGTCTATGCGATGTACCGGGAGTTCTTCGGGCTCTTCAAAGGCGCCGGGCTCTACGTGTGCCCATCGACCGAAGAAATTCCCGAGATGGGGATGATCAAGGCCCTGAACATGCTCGCCGGCCTGCTCGACACGCACCGTTTCATGGTCAAGCAGGAGCGCTTCGTGCCGGAAGACGCGCTGGCGCAGCTGAAGGGCTGGGAGAACCAGTTCACCCGCCACATCATCGGGCCGCCGTTCCTGATCCATCGCCTGCTGCAGTTCCTGAAGCAGACGGGCCAGCGCATCCAGCTCGACCGCGGCAGCCGCGTGATCACGCTGGGCGGCTGGAAGCGCTTCTCGGGCCAGATGATCTCGCGCCGGGAATTCAACTTGATGTGCGAAGAGTACCTGGGCCTGGAACCCAACGGGGTGCGGGACATCTACGCACTGGTCGAATCCAACGTCCTGGCCATCGACGACGAGCACCAGGTCAAGCACGTGTCGCCGTTCGTGCACTTCACGGTGCGCGACATGAATGATCTGAGCCGCGAAGTCCCGGTCGGCGAAAAGGGCGTGCTCGGCATCCTCGACCCGCTCGCGCTCGCCACGCCCGGGATGATCCTCACGGAGGACATCGTCTCGCTGGTGCCGGGGCCGAGCCCGTCCGGCCGCAGCGGCCAGCGCATGGAATACATCATGCGCGCGCCGTCGTCGCTGGAGTTCGGCTGCTGCGCGGTGAACCTCGAACGCAAGATGGACGAGCAGCCCGACGACGCGGCCGCCTGCCCCGTCGCGAACTGACGCTCGGCCGAGATCCGCATGTTCAACGACATCATCGTCCGGAATTTTTCCGATCCGCAGTTCGCGGCCGAGTTGGAAGAGGCCACCGCATCGATCGAACTCGGCAACCCGGTTTGCGGCGACCGCATCCGGGTGCAGTTGGAGGTGGCCGACGGGCAGGTCCGGCGCGCACGCTACCAGGCCTGGGGCTGCGCCGCGTCGCTGGCCACCGGCAACGTGTTCTGTTCGCACATCAGCGGTCGGCCGCTGGAGGAGCTCCTCGGCACGCGCGCCGACGAGATCGACGCGATGCTGGGCGAATTGGAGCCTTCGCAGCACCACTGCCTGGAGCTGCTCCACGGCTTGTTCAGCCGACTGAAGTTCGACCCCGCCTCAACTCAATAAGGAGGAAAGCGCCATGTCCGTGCGAGGCTATTTCGACTACAACGCGACGACCCCGATGTGTCCCGAGGCGATGCAGGCGTTCACCAGCGTGCTGCAAGGCTTCGGCAATCCATCGAGCAAACACACGCTCGCCAAAAGCTCGAAGCAGGCGCTCACGCAGGCCAGGCAGCAGGTGGCGCGCCTGCTCGGTTGCGAAGCCGGGCAGCTGGTGTTCACGTCCGGCGGGACCGAGGGGAACAACTGGGCCATCAAGGGCGCGCTGATGGCGCGCGGCGCGATCGGCCGCGCGGCGCAGCCTGCGCACATCATCCTCGCGCAAATCGAGCACCCCTCGGTGCTCGAGATCGCCGCCCACCTGGAGCGCGTGTTCGGCATCGAGGTGACGCGCCTCAAGCCCGACGCCGACGGCATCATTTCCGCCGAGGCGGTCGAGGCGGCGTTGCGCCCGAACACGCAGCTCGTCTCGATCATGCTCGTCAACAACGAAGTCGGAACGGTGCAGCCGGTGCGCCAGATCGCCCGCCTGCTGCGTTCGCGTGGCGTGCATTTCCACGTGGACGGCGTGCAGGCGGTCGGCAAGATCCACGTCGACGTGCACGCGCTCGGCATCGACACCTTGTCGTTCGCCGCGCACAAGTTCTACGGCCCGAAGGGCGCGGGCGGCCTCTTCATCCGCGACGGGGTCACCGTGGAGCCGCTGCTGCACGGCGGCGGGCAGGAAGGCGGCCAGCGCGGCGGCACCGAGGCGGTCGCCTCCATCGCCGCGATGGGCGCCGCG
>JBEVLR010000087.1:0-3053 GCA_040509075.1 Burkholderiaceae bacterium
CCCCCGCGGCGCTGGAAACGGAGCCGGCCCGCTTCGACGCGATGCTCACCGACCAAAGGCTGCCCCGCCTGCAAGGCAGCGAGCTGGCGCGCCGCGCGCTCACGCTCCGGCCCGGGCTGCCCGTCCTGCTGATGAGCGGCAACCTGAGCGAACGCGTCGAGTCGGAGGCGCGCGCATGCGGCGTGCGGGCCCTGCTGCACAAGCCGCTCGGATCGCGGGAACTCGCCGAGCGCCTGGCGGAAACCTTCCGCGCCTGAACGGTGCCGGCCCCCTCGGGTTCGACGCAAAGCGCCCGACGACCGACGATCGGCGAACAGAGTGCGGGAACGGGAATTGCACTTGCTCTGGCCACCGCTCCATTTCCAACGGACGACATGCCCCCTTCCATTTCCCTGAACGCCGCCATCGTCTCCTTTTCCGCGCTCGCGGCCGTCAGCGGGTGCGCCCTGGTGGAAACGGACCGGAACGAAGTCTCGCCGCCGCAGGGCACCGTGGGGCCCGATCCGACCATCGCCCCGATCGATGGGCGCCTGATCCCCATCGTGCAGATCGCCCGGGCGAAGGGATGGCCCGCGAACGCCCGACCGTCGGCCGCGCCGGGGCTGCGCGTCAACGCGTTCGCGCGGGGACTCGATCATCCCCGCTGGCTCTATGCGCTTCCCAACGGCGATGTGCTCGTCGCCGAAACCAACGCCCCCTCCAAGCCCGATGACGGCAAGGGGATGAAGGGCAGGGCGATGAAGGCGATCCAGGGCCTGGCGGGGGCCGGCGTGCCGTCGGGGAATCGGATCGTCCTGCTGCGCGACGCCGACGGCGACGGCGAGGCCGAAACCCGGACGATCCTGATCGACGGCCTGAACTCGCCGTTCGGCATGGCGGTGATCGGCTCCGTCCTCTATGTCGCCGACAGCGACGCGATCCTGAAATTTCCTTATCGGCCCGGGCAGACACGCATCGCCGAAAAAGGCGTGGTGCTGACGACCTTGCCCGCGGGCCCGATCAACCACCATTGGACCAAGAACATCATCGCCGGGCCCGATGGTTCAACGCTCTACGCGACCGTCGGCTCGAACAGCAATGCGGCGGAGAACGGCCTGGCGGTCGAAGACGGCCGCGCCGCCATTTACGAGATCGATCCGGCGACCGGGGCCAAACGTTTGTTCGCCACGGGATTGCGCAACCCGAACGGCATGGCCTGGGAAGCGTCGACGGGCGCGCTCTGGACGGTGGTCAACGAACGCGACGAGCTGGGCAACGACTTGGTGCCGGACTATCTCACTTCGGTCAAGCGCGGGGCGTTCTACGGCTGGCCCTTCAGCTACTACGGAGCGCACGTGGACCCCAGGGTCGAGCCGCCGCGGCCCGATCTGGTCGCCCAGGCCCTCCCGCCCGACTACGCACTCGGCTCGCACGTGGCGCCCCTGGGCCTGTCGTCCGCCGGCGCCACCTCGCTGCCCGCGCCGTTCACCGACGGCATGTTCATCGGTGAACACGGTTCGTGGAACCGCAGGCCGCCGGTGGGCTACAAGGTGGTGTTCGTGCCCTTCGCTGGCGGCAAGCCGTCGGGCCTGCCGATCGACGTCCTGACCGGGTTCGTCAACGACCGAGGGGAGGCGTATGGGCGCCCGGTCGGCGTCGCGGTGGACGCGAAGGGCGCGTTGCTCGTCGCGGACGACGTCGGAAATGCCGTTTGGCGCGTCACGGCGTCGCCTCACTGAGGCCCCCGCCACCGCCCACCGCTACCGTGCGCCGGCGCGGATCCCGACGGCGGGCGCGTCGCTCGTCATGAGCAGCCGCAGTCCCAGCCCCACCATGATCAGGCCGGTGAAACGCGTCTGCCAGACCAGCAAGCGCGGGAAACGGTGGAGGTACTGGCCGATCGTGCCGGAAGCCATCGCGACGCTGCCGAGCGACAGGATGCCGGTCAACTTCTGGATCGACCCGAACACCAGCAGCTGCAGCCACACCGGGCCCACGGCCGGGTCGACGAACTGCGGCAGGAAAGCGAACATGAACAGCAGCGACTTCGGATTGGTCAGGTTGTTGACCGTTCCTTCGCGCAGCGCCTGCCAAGGCGAGGAACGGCCGGCCGCGGCCGTCTCCCGGCCGTTCGCCCTCGACCCGACCATCCGCAGGCCGAGGTAGGCGAGATAGGCCCCGCCGATCCACCGCAGCGCGATCAAGCCGGGAGGATAAGCCTGCAGCAACGAGGCCACGCCGAGAACCAGCAGCCCGACTTGCACCACCCCGGCGACGAAGACGATTCCGGCCATGGTCAGCAGCGCTGTCCGGCGGCCCTGGCCGATGCCCCTGGCCAGCACCAGCATCATGTCGGGCCCGGGGGTGATCTCCAGCAGCAGCAATGCCGTGAGGAAGGTCAGGAAAACGGCGGCGTGCGGCATGGCGATGGGGGGCGAGGGCGGTTGCTCGGCGGGGCCGTCGGCGTCAAGCGGACGGGGCGGCTTCGATGTCCGTCCCGGGATCATACGTCGACGCCGGCTGCCCGACCTGCACCGGGCGGCTCCATGTTCTCCATTGCATCTGAAACCGGATCGGCTACATCCGAATCGCGGCGGCGCCAAGCTTGCAATCGCGCCGACATGCCGCCCGGCCACAGTGCGGGCGTCGGGGCAGCGCGCGCCCCGCTCACCGATCGAAAACGGGAGCTCCATGAAATTCCTCCAACGACCCGCCCGGTTCGCGGCCTGCGTCGCGGCGCTGGGCGCGATCGCCGTCTGCGCGGCAGCGTCCGACACGCGCTCCCTGCATGACGCGTTCATCGCCGAGAACGGCGCGGCGATGGACAAGATGATGGGCGCGATGGCGGTCCAGCCGTCCGGCGACGTCGACCGCGATTTCGCGGCCATGATGATCCCGCACCACCAGGGCGCGATCGACATGGCGCAAGCGGAGCTGCGCTACGGGCGCAACGAACAGCTGCGGCGCATCGCGCAGGAGATCATCGTCGATCAGCGGCAGGAAATCGAGGCGATGGATCTGGCGCTCGATCGGCCGTTGCCGCCTGCGGCCGCCGCGCCCACGCAGCTCCTCCC
>JBEVLR010000088.1:0-13347 GCA_040509075.1 Burkholderiaceae bacterium
GTCGGCTGGAGCCTCGGCGGCATCTATGCGCGCGAGATCGCGAAGATGCTGCCGAACGCGGTGCGCCAGGTCGTCACGCTCGGTACGCCGTTCGCGGGCAACGGCGACGAGAACAACGTCGCCTGGCTCTACAAATTGCTCAACGGCAGCGCACCTGTCGTCGACGCTCGGCTCGCGCAGCGGCTGCGCACGACGCCGCCGGTGCCGACGACGTCGATCTACAGCCGCAGCGACGGCGTCGTCGCATGGCAGACCTGCCTGCTCGACCGCAGCCTCGAGGCGGAGAACGTCGAGGTCGAGGGCAGCCACATCGGCCTGCCCTGGAATCCGCAGGTGCTGCACATCGTCGCCGATCGCCTGCGCCAGCCCGAAGGCGCCTGGCAGCGACACGTGCATCGACGCTGAGCGTTGCGCATCGCGGCATGCCCCTTGCCGACAGTCGGCAAGGCTCCGGGCACGAAGACCGGTGGCGCCGCGGCATCCCTCCCTTAGGCGGCCCGCCGGGCCCGGAGCTGCTTTTTCAGCTCTGGCCCTCGGTCGCCGGCGCGGCGCGTCTGCGCTCGACAGACTCGACGCGCAGCAGGTGGCGGTACTTGGTGACCGTGCGCCGCGCCACGACCAGGCCCTGCTGGGCCAGCTGGCGCGTGATCTCGGCGTCCGACAGCGGCGCGGCCGGCGGTTCGGCGTCGATCATGTCCTTGATCAGGCCGCGGATCGCGGTGCCCGAGCAGGCGCCGCCGCTGGCCGTGGTCATCGCCCGCGAGAAAAAGTACTTCAGCTCGAACACGCCGATCGGCGTCGCCATGTACTTGTTGTTCGTCACGCGGGATACGGTCGATTCGTGCAGCCCCAGCTCGTCGGCGATCTCGCGCAGGCCCAGCGGCTTCATCGCCATCGCCCCGAATTCGAGGAAATGCTTCTGGCGGGAAACGATGGCCTCGGCGACGCTCAGGATCGTCGAGAAACGCTGCTCCACGTTGCGCATGGTCCATTTGGCTTCCTGAAGATGCGTCGCCATCTCGGGATTCTGCCCGCGGCGGTGGCGCTGGAACAGCTCGGCGTAGACCTGGTTGAGCCGCACCTTCGGGATGATCGCCGGATTCAGCTGCACGTTCCACTGGCCGCGCACCTTGCGCACGATCACGTCGGGGATCACGTACTGCAGCTGGGTGGAGCCGAAGCGCCAGCCCGGCCGCGGGTCCAGGCGGCGGATGCGGTCGCAAACCGCTTCGATCTCGGCGGCCGTGCGGCCGAGCGCGCGCGCCATGGTGCCCACGTCCTTGGCCGCGAGGCAGTTCAGATGCTCTTCGATGATGCGGCGCGCGATCCCGCGCGAATCTTCGCATTCGATCGACGGCAGCTGCGCCAGCAGGCATTCCGAGACGCTGCGCGCGGCGACGCCGGCGGGTTCGAGCGCCTGCACGCGTTTCAGCGCGATCTGCATTTCCTCGAGCGTGGCGGCGGGATCGAGGCCGGCCACCTCGATCATCTCCTCCAGCGGCGTGCGCAGGTAGCCGTCGTCGTCGAGCGATTCGACGATGACCTTGGCCATCACCAGGTCGCGCAGCGTCAGCGGCAGCACCGCGAGCTGGCCGTGCAGGTGCGTCGCCAGCGAAGTCGGCACCGCCATCATGTCGAGCGCGCTGGCCTCGTCGTCGTCGGCGCGCTTGCCGGAACCCAGGCCGTCGGCCTGCCACATGTCGCGATCGCCTTCGCCCGGCAGATCGCCCTCGGGCGGCGCCATCGCATCGTTGGCGGCGTCCTGGGCCGCCTGGGCTTCCTGGGCTTCTTCGTTCGACGCGGCGGTTTCGGGCAGGTCGTCGGCGTCGCCGTCTTCTTCGAGGAATGGGTTCTTGCCCAGCGCGTCGTGGACCTGCTGCGCGAATTCGAGCGACGAAAGCTGCAGCAGGCGCACGGCATGCTGCAGGCGGGGAGACAGCGTCTGCTGCTGACGTTGCTCGGTGCGGAAGTCCATCGAACCCATTGATTTCTCCTGATCCTGAACTTTGAAAGGTCGGCGAGCGCGGCAAGAGTTGCCGAGAATCGCGCTGATGGAGAGATCGTTTGCAACAGCTGTGCCAGTTTTTTGGCCCAAGGGAAAACCCTTGCATTCATCGATAAAACGGTCGTAAAACTCCTCAAACGTTGCGTATGAGACACGAATCAGGGCGTGTTTGCGTCGCCGCGGAAAAGCGCACGGCTTTTTTCGCCGCGAGCCTGCGGAAATTCCGAAATGAAAACGTTCACCGGGCCCCTTATTTGCCGCAACGGCGGCAGCGCCCTGCGTGCGATCGCCTGGGTCGCCCCGACCCGTCAGAACCGGTAGGCGAGCCCCACGGTGACGTTCTTGACGTTGGACGTGCCTTGACCGGCGAAATGGAAGTCATGTTGCTCCCAGCCGAGCGCGCCTTTCAAGCCGCGGGAAATGTTCACGTCGAGCGCCACGCCGTAGCCGAGCCCGAACCCTTTCGCGCGCCCGCTCGAAACCCCCGAAAGCGCCGCGGCGTTCACGTGCGTGATGCCGTAGGTGGTGCCGAGCTTGCCTTCGAGGCCGAAGCTGTCGCCCAGCGGCAGCCGGCCCACCGCGCTGAGGTTGATGCCCCGCGCGCTCGCACCGCCGCCGGCGCGGCTGGCCGTGCCGAAGTTCAGCAGCGAGAGCTCGGCGCCGAAGTTTTCGCTGAACATGTTGCCCGCCGTGACGCTGTAGGACGTGACGTTGTTCTGGCAGGTGAGGCCGGCGACGCCGCACGACGTGTTGTAAGTCGCCTTGCCGATGTTGACGCCGATGAAGCTTTCGCCTGATTTCGTCGAGGAGGCGCCGATGCCGACGCCGCCGGCCATGCCGGTGCGCGTCGATTGGGCGGCCGCGCCGCAACACACCCCGAGCGCCGCCGCGGCGACCGCGCCAGCAGTGAATGCACGAAACGAAGCGGACATTTGGGGTTCCTCGACGGGATGAGGTTGGATGAAGGACGTCAGCCCGAACCTTTCCGGGCAACCCCCGTGCCACGAAGGCGATGTCCTACCCGCGCTGTCCGACGCGGGGAGGCGCCGGCGTCGGCGCGTACCGTTGGGCACGGCTGTTGCTGCCCGACCGCTAACATCGTCCCTGCGGCCGCGCCGTCCCCGCGTGCGTCCGCGCATCCGGCCGCCGGAAGGAATCGCCCTGCCCATGTCTTCGCCCGTCCCGCTGCGACTGCGACCTTTCCATCGGTTGTCGAGGCTCATGCGCCGGCGCTCCCTCGCCGCCGCGGCGGCGACGGCGCCTTCGCTCGACGAGCACGGTCAGGCGCTCATCGCGGGGCTCGGCGTGCCGCTGTCGGCCGGCAATCGCGTCGACTTGCTGCAGGACGGCCCGTTGACCTATGCGGCGATGTTCGAGGCCATCGAAGGCGCGCGCGACCATGTCCATCTCGAAAGCTACATCCTCGAGTCGCAAGGGCCGGGAGAGGAGTTCGCGCGCCGCCTGATCGAGCGCGCGAAGGCCGGCGTGCACGTCAACGTGTTCTACGACAGCTTCGGCTCGATCGGTACCCCGGGGAGCTATTTCGACCAGCTGCGCGCGAACGGGATTTCGGTCTGCGAATACAACCCGCTGCGCCGCATCGGCAACCTGCTGAGCCGGGCGCTGCACCTGCGCGACCACCGCAAGCTGATGGTGGTCGATGGTCGCGTCGCCTTCATCGGCGGCGTGAACATCAGCACCGTCTACTCGGCAGGTTCGTCGCCGCTGACCTCGGTGGCGCTCGGCAGCGGCGCCGCATCGGCCGGCGGCGGCGCCGAACCGCAGCGGCCGGGCTGGCGCGACACCCACGTCCGCGTGACGGGACCCGTCGTCGCGCAATTGCAGCAGCTCTTCATCGAGCACTGGCTGAAGCATTCGCCGCTCGCGCTGCGCGGCGCGGATTATTTTCCGCGCCTGGCGCCGGTCGGCACGCAATTCGTCGCGCTGGCCGCGCGCGATGCGGGACGGCGCCGCAATCCGTTCTACCGCGCGCTGCTGACGGCCGTCGGCGCGGCGCGCCACCGCATCTTGCTGACCACGGCCTACCTCGTGCCGACGCGGCGGCTCATGCGCGCGCTGACGCGGGCCGCGCGTCGCGGCGTCGAGGTGCAGCTGCTGCTGCCCGGCACGAGCGATTTCTGGGCGCCGCTGCAGGCCGGGCGATCGCATTACGCCCGGCTGCTGCGCGCAGGCGTGCGCCTCCATGAGCTGCACGACACGCTGCTCCACGCGAAAACCTGCGTGATCGACGGGTTGTGGACGACGGTCGGCTCCAGCAACCTCGACTGGCGCAGCTTCCTCCACAACGCGGAGGCCAATCTCATCGTCCTCGACGCGCCGCTCGCGCAGGAGATGGAACGCGTCTTCGCGGCCGACGTCGCCCGCGCCCGCGAGGTCGACCGCTTCGAATGGGCGCGTCGCGGCCTGCGCCAACGCGCCGTCGAGATGCTGGCGCGACGCTTCGAATTCTTCCTTTGAGATCGTGGATCGTGGATCGCGGCGCACGCGGCCGGAACCACAGGCACGCGGACTGCCCCTTTGCCGCGTTACCCGCAACCCTGAAAGGTCACACCGTGGACAATCAAGACACCATCGACGTTCTCAATACCCTCATCGAGACCTGCAACGACGGCGAGCGCGGCTTCCGAAATGTTTCCGAGCACGTGCATTCGGCCGATCTGAAATCGTTGTTCGACACCCGCGCGAACGAGTGCCGCCAGGCGTGCGCCGAATTGCGCGCGCAGGTGATGCGGCTGGGCGGGGAGCCGGAAACCGGCGGCAGCGCCAGCGGCGCGCTGCAGCGCGGCTGGTCCGCGCTGGTGAGCACGCTCTCGGGCCACAGCGACAAATCCCTGCTGGAGGCCTGCGAGAAGGGCGAGGATTCCGCGTTGGCGCGCTACCGTGACGCGCTCGACGAGGCGCTGCCCGACGACATCCGCATGGTCATCGAGCGCCAGTACGAAGGCGTCAAGCGCAACCATGCGCAGGTGCGCGCGCTGCGCGACCAGGCACGCGCCGCCGCCAAGGCCTGACTGACGCGGGCGCGGGTCGGCGTCCGCGCCCCGCATGCAGGCACCCCTCATCGCCCGCCCCACGCGGGCGATTCCATGCCCCGGCTCGCCCAGCCCGCATCCGCTCCCCCTGGAGGAATCCGGTTTTGATGCCACTGCGCACCGTCTGGTCGCTCGCCCGCGAAACGCTGTCTTCTTGGTCGGACGATTACGCCTCCAGCATGGGGGCCGCGCTCGCCTACTACACGATGTTTTCGATCGCGCCGCTGCTGCTGATCGTGATCTCGGTGGCCGGACTGGCCTTCGGCGAACAGGCCGCGCGCGGCGAGATCATGGATCAGCTCGCCTCGCTGATGGGCGCCGACGGCGCGCGTGCGGTGCAGGCGCTGCTGGCGAGCGTGAACCAGCCCACCACCGGGATCTGGGCGACGCTGTTCGGGCTGGGCGCGCTGATCGTCGGCGCCACCACCGTCTTCGGCGAGTTGCAGAACGCGCTCGACCGCATCTGGCGCGCGCCCGATCGGCCGCATGGCACCGGCGCCTGGCGATGGCTGCGTTCGCGCCTGCTGTCGCTGGGGATGATC
This sequence comes from Burkholderiaceae bacterium, assembly GCA_040509075.1. Lineage (GTDB taxonomy): Bacteria > Pseudomonadota > Gammaproteobacteria > Burkholderiales > Burkholderiaceae_C > Scleromatobacter. The sequence goes on from JBEVLR010000088.1 coordinate 5,601, forward strand.
TTCGGTATCGGGTTCCTGCTGATGGTGTCGCTGGTGGCCAGCGCGATGCTGGCCGCGGTCCAACGCTGGTTCGGCCGCTATGTCGACCTCGGGCCGCTCGCGGCGCTGATCGATTTCTCGGTCAGCTTCGGCTTCATCACCGTGGCGTTCGCGATGATCTACAAGCTGATGCCGCGCGTGCAGGTGCAGTGGCGCGACGTATGGATCGGCGCGGTGGTCACCGCCTTGCTGTTCACGGTCGGCAAGATGGCCATCGGCCTGTACATCGGCCGCAGCGCCGTCGCCTCGGCCTTCGGCGCCGCGGCGTCGCTGGTGGCGGTGGTCGTCTGGGTCTATTGGTCGGCTCAGATCTTCCTGCTGGGCGCCGAGTTCACCTGGGTGTATGCGCGCCGTTTCGGATCGCTGCACGGCCGCACCGACATCGCGCCCGCGGCCCGGTGAGGCGGCCGCCGGCTTCCGGCAAGCCCGGCCGCAGCGAGAGAAACCACGCTTGAACGGGAAAAACGCACGATTGCATCCGGTGTTCGGAGGACTGCGGGCGTCCGGCGATGCGATGCTTCGCACATGGACTCGAAACAACTTTTCATCGAACACCTCGCCAGTGAACTCCAGGCCATGGAAGTGGGCCGAGTTCCCATGAACCCGCTGCGTTATCGGGTGCACGCCAAGGCGCTGAGCAAGGCGCTGGCGGGCTACTCGACGCCGGCCATGCTGACCCGGCAGGGCGGCGCCCATCCGCAAGTGGTGCATGCGCTGGCCAACCGCTTCTTCGAGGAGACCGGCCACCTGCTGCAGCCCAACGCGGTGGCGCACAAGGCGCGGTCGCTGCTCGAGCGCACGCTGGCCCAGTGCCGGCACGACCGCCAGGAGTGAATCGACGCGCGCGACCGAATCCCCGGATTCCTTCGGCCATGCGTCGTCATCTCCCCCTCGCTTTGGCCGCGTGGGCCGCGATCGGCCATTGCGCATCGCATCCGCCGGATCTGACCGCCACCGAGCAGCGCTGGCTCGCCGGCGCGACGCCGCCCGTCGCCTGGGCGCTGAAACAGGGGCTGCCGATCGACATCGTCGTGCTGCCACAGGCCCAGGCCGGCGCGGCGCCGCTGGCGATGGGGTATGTGGACGGCCGATGCGAACTGGTCTTCGCGATGCGCGGCAATCCGGCGGCCGAATCGACCTTGGCCGCGATCCCGGCCGACATCCTGCAGCCGACGCTGGAAGCCATGGCCGCGCACGAGATCGGACATTGCCAGCGCCACCGCAGCGGCACTTTCGACAGTCTTCCGACCGGCCTGAACGACGCGCCCGACCGCATCGAAGCCGCCCAGCCCACCGTCGAGCTGCAGGCGATGGCCCGCGACATGCGCCTCACGCGCCGTGAAGAGGCCTACGCGGATCTGGTCGGTCTCGCGTGGACGCGCGCGCGCCACCCCGAGCAATACGCCAAAGTCCTGGCCTGGTTCGACGGGGCCCGCGCCGACGAAACGGAGCGCGGCTTCCACGACACGCGCCATTGGCTGAAACTCGCGCATGAACCGGAGGCGTTCGCCTCCCCGCAAAACCCGTTCGAACAAGCCATGGCCGCCTGGCGGCGCGGCTTGAAGGACGATTGACGCACGCGGTGCCGAGGCTCACCGCGGCGCATCCTCGGAAATGCCCGCGACCATCGGGCCCGCGGCCGCCGGCGCCGAGGATTGCGCCCCGCGGACGTCGTCGAGCGCCCTCGCCTGCTGCACATCGCGCACGAGGCGGCCGCGCTCCAAATCCTGTTCGAGCAGGGCCACGTAGAGCGTGAATACGATCGCGCAGGCGACGAGCAGCGCCGCACCGATCCATTGATCGCGCCCGAATTCGAATCTCTTGGCGGGAGCGCGGGAAACGAGGCGTCCGGATTGCCAGACGACGAGCGGGCCGGTGGGCGTGTTCATGGCGGGCGGTCTCCAATGTCGAACCAGGGGGCCGGCCGTCGGCCGGCCGCCTTGCCCCGTGCGTGGCAAGCTGCGATCCCGCGTCGGGATCCGGTGCGCACCGGGGGGAACGCCCGATCCGTCGTATCCTCGCTGCCACCCCGTCCCACCCGAATTGCCGCCCATGCCCAGCTTCTCGCGCGAACAGAGCGTCCGAACCACGTCTTTCGTCCTCGCCGGGCTCGCGCTGTTCGCGGTTCTCCAACTGCATTTGATCGTGCCTTTGCTGGCCGGCCTGCTCGTGCACGAACTGGTGCAGTCGGTCACGCCGCTCGCGCAGCGGCTGTTCTGGACGAAGCGCGCCAAGGTCATCGTCGTCGCGCTGTTCGCGGCCGGCGTGATCGGCGCGCTGTGCGGCGCCGTCTTCGGGTTGATTTCGTTCTTTCGCAGCGACCTCCACAACCTGCCCTACCTGGTGCTCAAGATCTCCGCGATCCTCGATCGCGTCCGCGACGGCATCCCGCCGTTCCTCGCCGCCTACCTGCCGGACGACATCGCGGCGCTGCAGCAGTCCGCGCTCGAATGGCTGCGCAGCCACGTCGCCGAATTGCAGATGATCGGCACGCACACGCTCGTGACGTTCGCGGAGACGCTGATCGCGCTGGTGATCGGCGCCGTGCTGTCGCTGCGCGAAGTCGATCCGCGCACGGCCGCGGGCCCGCTCGCCGTCGAGCTGACCGGGCGCATCGCGCGTTTCGCGTCCGCGTTTCGCCGCGTCGCGCTGTCGCAGCTGTCGATCTCGGCGCTCAACACCGCGTTCACGGCGATCTACCTGCTGATCGTGCTGCACCTGTTCGACGTCCGGCTGCCCCTCACGAAGACGATGATCGCGATCACGTTCATCGTCGGCCTGCTGCCCATCATCGGCAACCTGCTCTCCAACAGCATCGTCGTGATCATCAGCCTCGCGCATTCGCCCGCGATCGCGATCGCATCGCTGACGTTCCTGGTCGTGATCCACAAGCTGGAATATTTCCTCGGCGCGCGCATCATCGGCTCGCGCATCCAGTCGGCGATCTGGGAATTGCTGCTCGCGATGATGGTGATGGAGGCGCTGTTCGGCGTGCCGGGCCTGGTCGCCGCGCCGATCTATTACGCGTACCTGAAGAGCGAACTGATCGACGCCGAGCTGATCTGAAACGTCCGTTCGCCGCGCACGACCTTCTCGCGGACGCCCTCCCCGGCCGCCGCGCCGCTTCCGCCGTCAGGGCGACGTGAAGTACGCTCCGAAGAAGTACCAGCCCGCCCGCACGGGCGAGCCGGCGTAATCGAGATCGCCCGCTGCGGGGACGACGCCAGGTCGCGTCGGATGGGCCGCCAGGCGCAAGCCGCCCGCCAGCGGCAGCGCCGCATTGACGAACGACGGCGCATCGATCACGCTGCCGGTGACGCCGGCGTAGCTGTCGATCAGCGACGCGGTCGACAGCACCAGGCCGTCGCCCCAGCGCACGCGCGGGCCGGACGCGGTGTTGGCATACAGGTTCACGCCGATCGCGTTGGCGCCGGCCAAGGCCCGTGAATCGATATAGAGCCCGGGCACGCCGGCGCGCGTCGAGGTGAGCAGGTTGTTCCACGCCTGGTTGCCCGTCGCGGCACCGGCGACCGACGCCCCGATGATCAGCTCGCCGAGCGACGCGGTGTGCGTATGCCCCGGATCCAGGCCGTCGCCGACCGCGGTGTTGCCTTCGATCACGTTGTTGTCGCCGTCGTAGACGATGATGCCGGCGCCGTCGTTGCCCCAGACGAGGTTGTAGGCCACGGTATTGCCGTTGCACCACTGGTCGACTTGGATCCCGTTGCCGTCCGCCGCGACCGGATCGCTGGTGGCGGTCGACGCGTTGTAGCGCACGAGGTTGTCGGCGCCGCTGTCTTCCGTGCGGTTGCCGCGGTAGACGTGGATGCCCGAGACGCCGCCGGTGCGCGCCGCGCCGCTGGCCAACACGACGTTGCGCTCGACCTGGTAGTGCGACCCCCGCAGCTCGATGCCGTGCTGGCCGCTGCCGGTGATCGTGTTGCCCGAGATCAACGTGCGCGTCGACGGGTCGGAATTGACGTCGACGTTGATGCCGTCCGACACCGCGTTGTTGATCTTGTTGCGCAGGATCTGGTGTCCGATGCCGGCGGCATCGGTGATGTTGATGCCGCTCGGCGCGCCGTTGATCGTCGAATCGGACACGACGAGGTGGTGGCTGCCGCGCCGGATCACGAAGCCCGCGAAGGTGGGCGATTGCACGGTCACGTGCGAGATCTGGAGGTAGGCGGCGCCTTGGAAATCGACGCTGTTCGTCAGCGTCGGCGGGTTGGTGGCGTTGAACGCGGTGACGACGATCGGATGGGCCGCAGTGCCCACTGACGTGACCGTGGTGATGCCCGAATAGCTGCCGGGGGAGATCAGCACGGTGCTGCCGGCCGGCAGCGACGGCCATGGCACGTCCATCATCGTGCTGACGCGGGTCGCCCCGGCGGGCAGCGGTGTCGCGGTGCCCACCAGGTAGGTCGGGCCGGACGGCGCCGGAGCGGGGCTCGGGGAGGGGCTGGGAGACGGACTCGGAGACGGAGCCGGAGCGGGCGAAGGGCTCGGCGCGGGGCTCGGCGTGGGCGCAGGGCTCGACACGGGCGACGGGCTGGGCGACGGGCTGGGCGACGGGCTGGGTGAAGGGCCAGGCGCCGGCGAAGGACTGGAAACCGGGGCCGGACTTGCCGGGGGACTCGGTGAAGGCGATGACGACGGATTCATCGTCGCCGGCGCGGGAGATGGGCTGGGCGATGCCGTCGGAGCGGAAACCGGGTCCGCCGCGGCCGGCATCGGGCTGGGCGCGGCCGTGGTGGTCGGGCTGGGCGCCGCGGCGGCCTGTGACGTCGCATCACCGTCGCCCCCACCGCCGCCGCCGCATCCCGCCAGCGCGCAAAGCGCGAACGCGGCGATCAGCGATGGCGCCAAACGCCGCGAGGCGGCTTCGTCCAGTGGCGAACCAGCGAGGGAAATCGGGACAAGCAACGACATGGCGACTCCGCGAAAGCACGCCGTTCGTGCCACCCCCCAAGGCGCATCGCGTACGGCAGCTCGACAGCGCGGAGTATCCCTGTTCGCGGAGCAAACTCGGCGGCAATAATCGACCGATTTCCGGCTTTATTGCCGAAAACGCCGCCGCAACCCCCTCAATGATTTAAAGAAGCTGCCAATAATTTCGCATCGCGCAAATCCGGGTCACTGCTGGTGACGGCGTGTCGGATTCGTCACGCCACCGAGGGCGCCGGCCGTGCGCCGGCCGACGCTGCGGGGCCGGCCGGCCCCGCGAGCACTTCGTATTGAATGGATTTCGCGACCTGCACGCCGTGCGCGTACGCCGTCGTCACGCAGGGATGCCAGAATTTCGTCACCTCGCCGGCGGCGAACAAGCCCGGGAAACCGGGAATGGCTCCTCGGCGGTCGACCTCGATATAGCCTTCGCACAGCGGAAGGCGCATGCCGCCCGGCACGCACGCTTCGAAGCCGAACTGCACGCTGATCACGTCGTAGCGCTCGGCGTCGACCGTCATCGACCGCTGATCCGCCTCGAACGGGCCGACGTGGACGCAGCGCGACGGCAGCTCGCGCCGCAAGATCGGTTGGGCGCGGGGGGCGTGCCGACAGAACAGGTCGACGCCGCGTGCGCCTCGAAGGAGCGAACGGGTCGCGGTGAAGAAGGCGTTGTCGCCTCCGCCCAGGACGGCCACTCGCTTGCCGCGGACATCGATCCGCTCTATCGACATGCCGGGGCCGATCCCCACCTCGTCCGACTCCTCGAAGCCCGCGCGCCGCGGCTTCGATCCCGTGGCCAGGACAACGTGGCGCGCACGGTGCGTCGTGGATGCGCTGGAAACCTCCCAGCTTCCCGCCGCGGCGCCGCGCCGGATCGAGACGACGTTGAAATCGGCCTGATGGGGCACCGCGGCGGCGAGCAAATGCGCATGCAGGTTCGCGGCGACTTCCTGGCCCGTCCTGCCTTGCACGCCGGGCAGCCATTGATTCGCGTAAGGGCTGCGCCGCTGGAGGCCGCCGATTTCCGAGTCCGCCTCGAGCAGCAGCGCGCGCAGGCCGAGCTGGTGCAGCCACAGCGCGCAGGCCGCTCCCGCCGGGCCACCGCCGATCACCAGGACGTCGTCCATTCGTTCGCTCCCCGCTTCGGTTGTCCGGCCCAGACGCCGGCAGCCATGCTGGCAAAGCCGGCCGGATCCGGCGCGCTGGTCTGCGAAGCGGGGGACGGCTGCGCGAAGCGTCCCCGCGGCGTGAGCGTCAGCGGACCGAGGCCGGCGAAGCGCCGCGCGCCGTGGCCGGCAGCGCCTGCGCGTCGCCGAACCCGGCATCGCCGGCCGGCGGCGGCGTGGAGGCGCCGCCACCCTCGAGCATCAGCGCGAACGACGGTTGGCGCTCGCGCAACTCGGCGAGGGTGCCGTCGTCGAGCACGCGGCCCTGCTCCAGGATCACGATGCGGTCGAAGTAAGGCAACAAACTCATCCGGTGCACCGAGGCGACGATGCAGGCGTCGGGGAACGTCGAGCCCAGCCGCAGGTGCACCTGGGCCTCGGTGACCGGATCGAGCGCGCTGGTCGGTTCGTCGAGCAGCACGACGGAGCTGCCGGATGCCGCCAACGCACCCCGCGCGAAGCACAGGCGCTGACGCTGGCCGCCCGACAGATTGCTGCCGCGCTGGGCGACGTGGAAATCCAGCCCGCCGTCCAGCGTCGGCAACACCAGGTCGAACGCGCTGCCGCGCAGCGCGGCATCGAACGCGTTGGACGGCAGGCCGGCCCCGAAATCCAGGTTCTCGCGCACCGTGCCTTCGAACACGTCGGCTTCCTGCGGAATCAGCGTCGCGAGCCAAGCCAGGTCGAACGCGCGCGGCTGCCGCACGCCGTCGATCTCGATCTCGATCCGATTGGCCGCGTACAGGCCCGCGATCACGCGCATCAACGTGCTTTTGCCCGAGCCGCTGGCGCCGACCAGCGCGATGCGCTCGCCGCGCCGCAGCGTGAGCTCTTCCACGCCGAGCGATGGCGATTCGGGGTGCGCCCGGGCGTGCCGGAACGCGATGTCGCGCAGCACGATGCGCCGCCAGCCGGCGGGCAGCGGCATCGGGGCGGACGTCCGCGGCGCCTCGAAGATCGGGCGGGCGCTGGCGAAGTTCACGCGCGCCTGCGCCAAGTTCTGGAACTGGCTCGCCACGATGCTGGCCACGTCGGCCGTCCGTCCGGCGTATTGGTGCACCATGAAGATCGCGCCGATGGCCAGCCCGGCGCCCGGTGGGTGGACCGAGCCCCAGACATGGCCGATCACCAGCGACCAGGTCAAAGTCGCGCTGGACAAGTCGACCGCGCACCACTTGCCCTCGTTGAGCACGATGATGCGGCCGAGCGGCTTGAACACCGCCTCCAGGCGCAGGCCCAGCAGCCGCCGCGACGGCTGCTGCAGGCGCAGGCTCAGCACCGTGCCCATGTGGCCGAGGAAATCGGACAGGCCGGTCGCGTAGCGCCGATCGAGCGACGTTTCTTCGGCGGTCAGGCTCATCAGCACGCGGTCGAAGCGCGTGCTGAGCAGCGCGAGCAGCACGTAGCCCACCAGCGCCGCGGCGCCCAGCCAGCGCGACAGCATCGTCAGCGCGGTCAGCGGGCCGACGAAATTGACGATGGCGTGCAGGTAGATGAACTGGTTCTGCGAGAAGTCGTAAAGCGCGCGGGTGGACTGCGTGGCGCGCTGCTGCATCTCGGTGGAATGGTGACTCTCGTGCCAGCTCAGCGGC
>JBEVLR010000089.1:0-6668 GCA_040509075.1 Burkholderiaceae bacterium
CATGTCCCGATCCACGCTGGACGGATCGGCGACGCCAGGCACGTGGGGATGGAGCTCCCAGCGATCGATGGGAACGAGCGCCCATCCGGACTTGGCGCCCATCGATTTGGGGAAGTCGAGCAGCCCGGCGTCCTTTCCTTGCCGTTCCAGCCATTGGCGTCCGTTGCCGGGGCGATGGCTCAACGACACGTTGAGTTCGACGCCGGTCATGCGCGAACGCATCGAGTTCTCCCCCGGCTTGAACGGCGTGATCAACGAGACGTAGGTCGACGGATCTGCCACGTCTTCATTCCGGGAGCCGTCGGGATGGAGGCCCATCGCCGCATTGATCGTGGCCTGATCCGGGATGTGCAGGATCGCGGGCCGTTCCAGCACGTCTTCCAACGCTGCGGCCCGCGCCAGGCAGCGGTTCAAATCCAGCAGGCAGTCCTTCTTGCTCGCCAACACCGTTTCCAGATCCTGGGGGGTCCCGATCTTGTCCCAGGCGGCGGCCATTTCCATGTTCGCATGGGCGGCGTTCACCAGGCTGATCAGCTCCTGCTCGACGGCGGCGACGCGGCCCTTCTCGCCGTAGGAAACGACCCGCACCCGATAGCGTTCTTCAAGCGCCGTTGCCTGGTCCATCGTCTTTTTCCGCTCGGCTGCGCAAGCGTTGAGGCGTTGCCGTGCGCCCGCCGGTTCAGGAAGATCGGAACGGTCGGCCGGTTTCGACAGGTCGCGCAGACTCTCGAGCATGTCGAAGATCCAGTCGTGTCGATAATCGGATTCCGACAAGCGGTCGGCGTCGAACGCTTGTTCAGGTTCGTCGATCGGCAGCGAACTTTCGGCCGCCGGAACGAAGGAAGATGATCCCGTGGTTTCCAGCGTTGTCGGATCGACCGTGGGCGTCGAAATCGTTTCTGAGCGCAAGGATCGACGCGGCGGTCGTCGCCTGCTTTTCCGGGCGGACAAGTCGACTTCCTTGGCTGATGACCCTCCATCGGGCGTTCGATCGATCGCCGCCTGCGCTTCCAAGTCCCTCTCGTCGGCTTCCAACCTCGCCAACGCATCCTTGCGGATCCGTTGATAGTCTCTCAGCGGTTCGATGCACAAATCGATCAGTATCTTTTGTGAATCGATGAAATTCAATAATTTCAATTGTTTTTCAGCTTCTTCTTCATTCTCCGCAGGGAGATGTCGGATGAAGTTGAAGATTTCTTTCATCTGGTGAGATGCCTGATCCATCTTGCTCAAAGGATCCCGAATATTCTTCAATTTGTACTTGAAGTTGAGAGACGGCTCTTCGAAAATTGCGGACGCGGCATGCATTTGCCCATTTGCGAACCCTAATATTTCCTTGATCAGGCTGGCTATGTTTTGACCATCCAAATTAATTTCCGGCAGTTTGGATGCGCTCGCGGCCTCACGTTTATCGTCGACAGTAATGCTGTTCCATTCAGGACTGTCGTCACCCAGGATCATTATCCCGGGTTGATCAGCGATCGAAATCGTCTGAAGATTAGTCATCGCCATCACGGCTTGCTTGAAATGATCCTCCATATTTTCTGGCGTGGCAGATTCCGATTCATACAGTGCGCGGTGGACATCGAATCCCTCAAAATACAAGTGAGCGCTTTTATCCATCAGTGCCTGAATCGACGCCCGGTGTGTCGCGATCTCGCTTTCATCGCCCCGGGCGACAAGACACTTTTGGTTCAATTCAACGACGTTTTGCCAAAGATCACTGATCTCCAAACCGTCGTCATGGTAGGTATCAAATCCGAATATCGGCGTGCGACGCCATTGCGCGTCCTCCTCTGAAAGATAATTGCCGGTCACATTAAAATACCCGAAACTCAATGCATAAATGCGATGATAAAGTATGGAGTCGATATTTTTCAAGAAAAGCTTTTTTTCGGGGCTGTCGCCATATGATTTGAGCTTTTCGAGATAAGACAGCGCCAAATCGTTCAATCGACAAGCTTGTCCCATATCCGACAATCGATAGGGCGGCGGCCCCGGTTTATGAAAAGACTCCTTCGATTTTCCAATCAGGTGTTTGACTTCATCGGTCCATTCACTTCGAAGAGAACGCAGATTTTCCAGTTTCGGAGTGCCAGCCGTCTTTTTCCGAGCCTTTTGAACGGCCTTGATTCCCGATAACAGGATGGCAGTCATTTCTTGGTTCGGCGACGGGTCGGAGTCCGGCCTGGCCACGAGGACGTGGGGCATCAGATCGAAGATGGAAGAAATCAGGTGGCCGTCCATTTTCATCGGCTTGATGTCATCCCCGATCGGTGTGTCAACTTCTTCGTCCAAACGCGTGCCGGCGAGTTTGCTGTGGTCCGATTTTTTGAGGAACGCAGGCGGGCGCGGCTGGGACAGTGGCAAGGTATCGAACCGGACATCTTTTTCCGGTTGCCGTGGGGACGAGTCGGGTTTTTCCAAGCTTCCGGTCGGGGATTTGTTTTGCTCGTCGGTCGCGCGCGTGAACGGATCGCCCGTCGAAATCGAGTCGATAGTCAGGCGGAGGGGGGAGCTCGGCATCGGGTTTGTCTCCGGATCAGTGGGCCGTCGCATTTCATGTCGTCGCCGTCCTGGGCACCGCGCGAGACGCGAAAAAATGATTCCTCCTGCGAAGCGGATGACTCCGACGTTTCGGATCAGGCGTCTCGCCCGCGCTTGCGCTCGAGTTCGGGTCTCGGTGGCCATCCATGCGTGCGCAGGACGGGCACAATGGCGGTTTTAGTCCGCTTGCCCCGCCATGTCCGCCGACGCGCTGCTGACCACCTCCCTCCATTCGCTGCCGCTGCTCGCCCGCGGCAAGGTTCGCGACAACTACGGCGTCGGGTCCGACCGCCTCCTGATGGTGGCCACCGATCGCCTGTCGGCTTTCGACGTGATCCTGGGCGAGCCGATCCCCGGCAAAGGCGCGTTGCTGACGCAGATGGCGCTGTTCTGGTTCGACAAGCTCGACGGCATCGTGCCGAACCACCTGACCGGCGTGGCGCCGGAGTCCGTCGTCCAGCCCGACGAAGTGGCCCAGGTGCGCGGGCGCTCGATGCTGGTCAAGCGCCTGAAGCCGCTGCCGATCGAGGCCGTCGTCCGCGGTTACCTCGCCGGTTCGGGCTGGCAGGAATACCAGGGCAGCCGATCGGTGTGCGGGGTCGAGCTGCCGGCCGGGCTGCAGAACGCCTCGCGGCTGCCGCGGCCCATCTTCACGCCGGCCACCAAGGCCGAGGCCGGCGAGCACGACGAGAACATCACGTTCGAGGCCGCGTCCGCGATGATCGGCGCCGGACTCGCGTCCCGCGTGCGCGACGCGTCGATCGCGTTGTACGAGCGCGCCGCCGCGTACGCGTTGACCCGGGGCATCATCATCGCCGACACGAAGTTCGAGTTCGGCCTCGACGACCAGGGGACGCTGACGCTGATGGACGAGGTGCTCACGCCCGATTCATCGCGCTACTGGCCGGTCGACGGCCACGCCGAGGGCCGCAATCCGCCGAGCTACGACAAGCAGTTCGTGCGCGACTGGCTCGAGAGCGTGCGCGTCGGCGGCGCGCCGTGGGACAAGCGCGCCCCGGCGCCCGCGATGCCGGCCGACGTCGCCCTGCGCACCGCGGCGAAGTACCGCGAAGCCTTCGAACGGTTGACCGGCTGAAGGACGCGAGGCGCAGCCCGAGCCCGTCCTTGCCGTCCGCTTTGAGCCCCATCCCATGTCGCGCCTGATTGAAGGCCTCGATTCGCAGATCGCCCAGGCCGAGGAGGTGTTCGAGCGCGAGCGCCTCAAGTCGCGCCGAGCCGCCGCGCTGGCGCGCCACGGCCGGTTCTCCGAAGCGCGTTTCGCGCTCGCCGGGCTGCGTTCGCAGAGCCAGCGGCTGCGCCATCCGGTGCTGTCGGCCTGGGTCGCGCTCATCGACGGGCTGATCGATCACTGCGAGACCCTCGCGCCCGGCGCGCGCGACAAGTTCCGCCGCGCCCACGAATTGGCGGCGGCGACCGACGACGCCGGCCTGCGCGCGGAATGCTCGGCCTGGCTGTCCACGGCGGACCTGAACGCGAACGACGTCGAAGCGACGGTGGGCCATGCCGCCGAGGCGTTGCGCATCGCGCCCGAGCAATCCCACGCCGCGCGGTCGCGCGCCGCGCTCGTGATCGGCAACGCGTGGCGCTTCGCCGGCGACGACGCGCAGGCGCAGCCGTGGTACCAGCGCGCGCGCGGCGACGCGGCCGCCGAAGGCGACGTCTCGCTCTTCAGCATCATGCTGCACAACATCGCGGCGTTCCGCGCCGGCCGCATCAGCCTCGACCACGCGTTCGACCGCGCCGATGCGGCCGAAGCGCAGCGCGTGCTGCTGGAAGCGGAATCCACCGGCAACTACGACGCCGGCGTCGGCAACGACAAACTGATGGCGGAGATGCCGCTGATGCGGGCGCAGCTGCTGACGGTGCTCGGGCGGTACGACGCCGCGATCGCGCTGATCGACGCGCAGCTGCCGCGCGCGCGCATCGAGGGGCAGGCGCACCGGGAGGCGCGTTTCCTGGCCGATGCGCTGCACGGCGAAATCATGCTGGGCCGCGTCGACGAAGCCGCGCGCCGGCTGCGCTTGATCCAGACGGTGCTGCCGCTGATGACCGAGTCCGACGATCTCGCGGCGACGCATGCCCGCCTGGCCGCCGCGACGAAGGCCCTCGGGCGCGAGGAGCAGTCGCAGGCGCACCGCATCGAGGCGGACGCCGCGCTGACGCGCCACGCGGCGGAGCAGCGGCGCTGGGCCGCCGCGCTTCGGGCCGCGCGGTTCGAGCCCGCCCAGCCCTGATCCCGGCGCGCCCCGCGGCGGTCGAGGGCCGTCAGCTCAGCACGGTCATGCTCAGGCGCCGGCGGTACTGGTCGACCACCGGGTCGGACGAGGTCGCCACCGCATGGCCGGTCAGCTCCAGCTTGGGCTGGTCGGACGGCTTCTCGGCAGCCGGCTTCGCCGCCGGTTTCGTCATCAGTTCGAGCACGCCGACGTAGACCTTGCGCGCGAGTTCGTCGCGCCAGGATTTGTCGCGCATCAGGATCTCGAGCAGCTCGTCGAGCGCCTGGGTGAACGCGCCCGCCGCGAAGAACGACTGGGCGAGCTCGAAGCGGGCGTCGAAGTCGCGCTTGTTGGCGGCGATCGCCGCGGCGAGGGTGTCGTGCGGGCGGGCGCCGCGCGCGTTCTCGCAGGCGTCGAGCCAGTGGCTCAGCGCGTCGAAGCGCGGATTGGGCAGCACGCGCTGCGCGACCGGCCCGTAGGCCTGGCGCGCCTGCGCGAGCAGCTCGGGCCGCGTGCGGCCCTTCTCGATCAGCAGCCGCACGTAATCGAAGCGCGCGCCCTCGTTCGACGGGTCGATCGCCACCGCCTCCTGCAGGCGCGCGAGCGCGGCGTCGGTGTCGCCTTCGGCCAGCAGCGCGTCCGCCGCGTCGGCCTCGGATTCGGCGGCCAGCGCGTCGGCGCCGGGCACGTGCTTGTCGAGGAACTCGCGGATCTCGCCCTCGGGGATCGCGCCGACGAAGCCGTCGACCGGCTGGCCCTGGTCGAACAGCACGCAGAACGGGATCGAACGCACGCCGAACGCCTGGCTCAACTGGCCGGCGATCTCCTGCTGCTCGTCGCTGTTGAGCTTGGCGAGCTTGAAGCGGCCGGCGTAGTCGGCCTCGAGCTTTTCCAGCAGCGGGCCCAGCGACCGGCAGGGGCCGCACCAGGGCGCCCAGATGTCCAGCAGCACGGGCTGCCGCAGCGATTCCTGCAGCAGGTCGTTCTCGAAGTTCTGAAGGGTGATGTCGATCATGCGGAACCTGGGTGAAATCCGAAAAGAGAACGGCCCGGCTTAAAATCTCGGTTTTACCGGGAGTGATCTTGAACAGTGCATCGCCCGCGGTCGGCCTCGTCATGGGGTCGGCGAGCGACTGGGAGACGATGAAGGCGGCGGCCCATATTCTCTCCGAGTTCGCCATTCCCTTCGAAGCGCGCGTCGTCTCGGCCCACCGCATGCCCGATGAGATGTTCGCTTACGCGCAAATCGCGGCCGGGCGCGGGCTGCGGGCGATCATCGCCGGCGCCGGCGGCGCCGCGCACCTGCCCGGCATGCTCGCCGCGAAGACCATCGTGCCGATCCTGGGCGTGCCGGTGGCCAGCCGCCACCTGCAGGGCGTCGATTCGCTGCACTCCATCGTCCAGATGCCCAAGGGCATTCCCGTGGCCACGTTCGCGATCGGCGTGCCCGGCGCGGCGAACGCCGCGCTGTTCGCGGTCGCGATGCTGGCGAACGAGGAGCCGGCGCTGCGCGCGAAGCTCGATGCGTATCGGGCACGCCAGACCGAGGCCGCGCGCGCGATGACGGCCGATCTGAAATGACGATGAAGTTCATACCGCCTGGCGCCACGTTGGGCGAAGGGCAACGAGCGACCCCGTTCATCGCGCCCGGCGCGACGCTCGGGGTCATGGGCGGCGGCCAGCTCGCCCGCATGTTCGCGCACGCCGCGCAGCAGATGGGCTATTCCGTCGCGGTGCTCGATCCGGATGAAACCAGCCCGGCCGGCCTGATCGCGCACCATCACGTCCGTGCCGGTTACCTCGATCCGCAAGGCCTCGCGCAACTTGCCGAAATCAGCGCCGCGATCACGACCGAATTCGAGAACGTGCCGGCCGACGCGCTCG
>JBEVLR010000090.1:0-8001 GCA_040509075.1 Burkholderiaceae bacterium
GCGTCGTCGCCGGCGCCGGCCGACGCCTGCGACGCCGACGCGCCGCCCGGCGGGCGCATCGACAGCGCCGCGAACGCGCGCGTCGCATCGAAGAACTGCTCGTCCTTGAGGAAAAGGTCTTCCGGCGGCAGGATCGGCCGGTCGGGGTCGGCGCGCAGGAAGCGGTGGCGCTCCCGGGTGTCGGCCCAGAAGCGGGCGAGCGCGTCGTCCACCGCGCCGTGCAGCACGAGCTGCGCGGAAGGCGGCAGGTAGTCGAAGATCGTCGCCGTCTCGTCGAAGAACAGCGGCAGGTAATACTCGATGCCGCCGCCGGCGATGCCGTTGCCCATGTCTTTGTAAAGCCGGGCCTTGGTCGGATCGCCCTCGATGCGTTCGCGCCAGCGCTCGCGGAACGCCTTGCGCGAGGCTTCGTCGAGCGCGAATTCACGCCCCGGCAGCAGCCGCACTTCGGGCACCGGGTAGAGGCTGCGCTGCGAGTCGGGGTCGAAGGTGCGGATCGAGTCGACTTCGTCGTCGAACAGGTCGACGCGGTAAGGCACGTTCGAGCCCATCGGGAACAGGTCGATCAGGCCGCCGCGCACCGCGTATTCGCCGGGCGAGACGACGGAGCTGACGTGCGAATAGCCGGCCAAGGTCAGCTGCGCGCGCAGCGCGGCTTCGTTGAGGCGCGATTTCTGCCGGAAGTTGAACGTCGTCGCCGCCAGGAAAGACGGCGGCGCGAGCCGGGTCAGCGCGGTGCTCGCAGGCAGCAGCACCACGTCGACGCCTTCGTTGTCCTGCAGGTTCGCGCTGACGCTGCGGGTGGGGTCGGGCGCCGGCCGGCCCTTGGGCGAAGCGACCGCCGCGCCGGTGTTGGCGGTGCCCAGGCCTTTGCTCTTGCGGTGGAGGCGCCACAGCGTGGCCAGGCGCTCGGACACCAGGTCCTGGTGCGGCGAGAACTGGTCGTAGGGCAGCGTCTCCCAGTCGGGGAACAGGGCGATGCGCAGGTGCGGCGCGAAAAACGGCAGCTCATCGGCCAGGCGCTGCGTGTCGGCCGGCTCCGCGCAGACGACCAGCGTGAGCTGCCCCTGCGCGGCGCGCGCGGACGCCAGGCGGGCGATGAGCAGGGCGTCGGCGGCGCCCGGCGGGCGCGGCAGCGTGAAGCGTTGTCCGGGAACGAGCGAAGGCAGTTGCATGACGGGGCGGCGAAGAATGCGCTGATTCTAGAATCGGCCCCATGACAAGCCAGCAGCGCGGTGATTCCGCCGTTTTCCCGCTTGCCGCGCCGGCCCCGACGGCGTCGCGCGCGCGTTGCTACGCGCTCGTGCCTTGCGCGGGCGCGGGCGCGCGCGCGCAGGCCGGCGTTCCGAAGCAGTACGCGTCGCTGGGCGGCCGCGCGTTGGTGCTCTGGACGCTGGAAGCGCTGGCGCGCGTCGGGGAACTGGACGCCACGCTGGTGGTGCTGGCGCGCGATGACCGGCGGTTCGCCGCGCTGGGCGCGGAAGGCGACGCCGAGGCCGCCGGGGCGTGCTGGACGGCCTGCGTGGGCGGCCGCACGCGCGCCGACACCGTCGCCGCCGGCCTCGCCGAGCTGCTGGCGCGCGGCGCTCGGCAAGACGACTGGGCGCTGGTGCACGACGCCGCACGCTGCCTGGTCCGCCCCGATGCGGTCCGCCGCCTGATCGACGAGTGCCGCGCCGACGCGGTCGGCGGCCTGCTCGCGCTGCCGGTCGCGGACACGCTCAAACGCGCCGGCGTCGAAGGCGCGCCGCGCGTGGCCGCGACCGTGCCGCGCGACGCGATGTGGGCCGCGCAGACGCCGCAGATGTTCCGCATCGGCCCGTTGCGCGAAGCGCTGCGCCGGGGACTCGCGCGGCCGGACTCCGCGATCACCGACGAGGCCGGCGCGATGGAGGCGATGGGCTGGCCGCCGAAGCTGGTGCGCGGCGATGCCGACAACCTGAAGGTCACCTACCCGGAAGATTTCGCGCTCGCCGAACGGCTGCTGCGCACACGCGATCCCGCCCTTTCGAAAGCAACCCCATGAACGCTCCCTGGCGCATCGGCGAAGGCTGGGACACGCACCAGCTGCAGGCGGGCCGGCCGCTGATCCTCGGCGGCGTCCTGATCCCGCATCCGCAGGGCCTGCTCGGCCATTCCGACGCCGACGCGCTGTGCCACGCCATCACCGACGCGTTGCTTGGCGCCGCGGCCCTCGGCGACATCGGCCGCCATTTCCCCGACACCGACGAAGCGTTCAAGGGCGCCGATTCGGTCACGCTGCTGAGCGCCGCCTGCGCCCGCGTCCGCGCCGCGGGCTGGGCGCCGGTCAACGTCGACTCCACCATCGTCGCGCAGGCGCCCAAGATGGCGCCGCACATCCCCGCGATGCGCCAACGCATCGCCGACGCGCTGGGCTTGACCGTCGACCAGGTCAACGTGAAGGCCAAGACGGCCGAGAAGATGGGCCCGGTGGGCGAAGGGCGGGCGATCGAGGCGAGGGCGGTCTGCCTGCTGCAGCGGGTCGAGGCGGGCTGAGGGGACGCCTGCGCGCGGATCGGGCCCGATCGCCCCACGCGTCGGCGGTGGCGCCTACGCGAACTTGCGCCGCACCCCGCTTCGTGTTCACGTCGACCACTTCGCGTGAGCAGGAAGGAGACTGGCAAGCGAAAGTTACCTTTGGCGCATGCTAGACAATTTATTGCCCGAGGTGACGCACGCCGGGCCATTGGCGGCGACAGCGTCGACAGCGTCGACGAACCTTCCGGCCGGCCCCGGCTCGTTTGTGAGTTCCCCGATTCTCGGGGCTTTGGGGGAACTGCATCGAAACAGGCATTTCACTTGGGCGACGCAGCCGGAGGTGGTCGGGAATTCCCGGCGCGCGCGATTCGGCTATGCCGGCAGCGCTCTCGAGATCCCGGAAGAGACGCCCACGGCGGCGCAGCCGGGGGAAGAAATCCCTCCTCCTCGGGAGATCGCTGGACACGGCACGACGCGGGACATCACGGCGCCGAGTTCCACGCAGCCAGCCGCTCCAACCACGCTCGCGCCCGTGGTGCTGACGGATTCCCTCGATTGGCAATCCGTCGTCGCCGTTGCCCGGGGCGCGCGGATCGAGCTCTCTGCGGACGCCCGCGAGCGCATCGTGGATTCGCGGCTGGTCGTCGACAGCATCGTCGGGAAAGACGACCCCGTCTATGGTCTCAACACGGGTGTCGGCGCCCTCAGTGAAGTCGTGGTGCCCCCTGAGATGCGGCGCCGGCAATCGCGCAACATCGTCATGAGCCATGCCGCGGGTGTCGGCAAGTCGCTCGGCAAGCTGCTCGGCGCGACCGAGACGCGGGCGATCATGGCCGCGGCGATCAACAACTTCGCACGAGGATGGTCAGGCATCCGCATCGAGGTGGTCGAGCGCTTGATCGCGTTGCTGAACGCCGAGAAATACCGGAACGCGGCTCCATCGGCTATCTGATCCACATGGCGCACATCGGGCTGGTTTGCATCGGCGAGGGCACGGCCGTACTGAAGGGCGAACGAATGACCGGAGCCGAGGCGCTCCGGCGCCTCGATCTCGCGCCGCTGGTGCTCGAGGGCAAGGAAGGCTTGAGCCTCGTCAACGGAACGGCCTGCGTGAGCGGCATGGGGTCGATCGCGCTGTCGCGCCTGTCGAATCTGATGGAATGGGTGACAGCGATCTCGGCGATGACGTTCGAGAACCTCGGCGGCCAGCAGGCGGTCTTCGACCCCCGGTCGCTCGCCTTGCGCAAGTCGGGCGGCTTGCAGGAAGTCGGGAAAGGAATGAACCGGTGGTTGGCGAGCAGCGACATGCTCCGCAAAGCGCAGGGGGCCCGGACTCAGGACGGGCTCAGCCTGCGCACCATCCCGCAACTGCACGGCGCCGGCCAGGAAATCGTCGATGAGCTCGCGACCGTCGTGAACGAGGAACTCGCTTCGGTCACCGATAACCCCGCCTTGGGGGGGACGCCCGATGCGTCGGAGGTGTTTTCACAGGCCCATCCCCTGGCCATACGGATGGCTCTCAAGTCGGACTCTTGCGCAATGGGGGTCGTCACCATCGCTTCGATGTCCGAAAGCCGCGTCTGCCGACTCCTCGATCCGGAGGAAACCAACCTGCCCGCCTTCCTCGCCGCTGATCCGGGCGCCGACTCCGGGCTCATGATCGCGCAGTACACGGCCAGGGGACTGGTCGCGGAAAGCCGCCGGCTGGCGATGCCGGCGAGTCTCGACGGGGGAAGCACCTCAGGCCGGCAGGAGGACTTCCTGGCCCACGCGACACCGGCCGTGATGAAGCTGCTGCACATCATCGACAACGCCGAATACGCGCTTGCCATCGAACTCGTGGCGACCACGCAGGCCTACGGCCTTCGGCAAGATGGGACAGCGCGGGGGCCGAAAACCGATGAGCTGCTGTCGAAGGTCCGCGCGCGGTTGCCGCTCTATCGGGACGACCGGCCGCTTTCGGACACCATCGAGGCCGCGGTGGATCTGCTGCGCAACACTTCGCCCCGATAGGATTGCCTATTCTTCTTCCGGCGATCGATGGCCGAACTCGACCATGCCGTCACCCCGCCAGCGCCGGATACGTGAACCCCAGGAAATGCGCCGCATTGACGGCGAAGTGCACGAGGATCGGCCCCTCGATCGAACGGGTGCGCGCATATAGGCCCGCGTAGCCGGCGCCCGCGACGGCGCTGATCAGCATCCACGGGGCGCCGCCGCCCGCATGGGCGAGGCCGAACAGCGCCGCCGATGCCGCGATCGCCCCCGCCGTCCAGGCCGTCGACCCGCTTGATGCGGCCAGCCGCATCAAGCGCTCCTGGATCAGGCCGCGAAAGAACGCTTCTTCGGCCACGCACGTGAACAACAGGTTCGCGAC
The DNA here is from genome assembly GCA_040509075.1 of Burkholderiaceae bacterium. Taxonomy (GTDB): domain Bacteria; phylum Pseudomonadota; class Gammaproteobacteria; order Burkholderiales; family Burkholderiaceae_C; genus Scleromatobacter. Next base: position 4,877 of record JBEVLR010000090.1, read on the forward strand.
GAGGAAGGGCGGGGCGATGTCCGGGAGCTTGGGTTCGAAGCGCACGACGCCGGCCGCCAGCGCGAGGCCGATCGCCGCCGACGCCGTGGCCGCCGCCGCGACCGCGATCGGGCCGAGCTGCCCCGCGAAGATGCGCGGCGAGCGCGCCCGCGCGGCGAACGTGGCCAGAAGCACCAGCCCTGCGGCGGCCTTGTCGAAGTTCAGATGCGGCACGAAGGGCAGCGCATCCGGCGTCAGCCGCAGCGCGGCGCCCGGCAGCGGATCGTGGTAGCCGCGCAGCAGATGCAGCGACATCGCCAAAGCGACCGCCGCGGCCGACGCGACGAACAGCGGCCTGGCGCGCGGCGCGTGGAGCGCGGCCCAGGCGAACATGCAAAGCGCCGCGAGCGACGCGCCGGCCCAGGCCGTGAGCACGCCTTCGGATCCGCCGGCGACGATGGCCGCGCCGAACAGGATCGTCCACGGCGGCGCGCGCAGGCGGCCCAGGCGCCCGCCCGGACACCAGACGGCGCAGGTCGCGGCGCCGAGCAGGCCGAACGCCGGCGTCAGGGACATCGGGCCGTGCGGCGCGCGCCGGGTCCCGCCGCCGAGGCGCGGGGGCCGCGCGCCTTCACTCGCCCGCCGCGCCGTCCAGCTTCAGCATCGCCGTGCCCGTGCCGGACGACAGCAGCCCCGACTTCGCGTAGGCCAGCAGCTTGTCGCGCGTGTCGGCGATGTCGAGGTTGCGCATCGTCAACTGCCCGATCCGATCTTGGGGCGTGAAGACGAGCTCGCCTTTTTCCATCGTCAGCCGCTCGGGCTTGTAGGTCAGGTTGGGCGACACGGTGTTCAGGATCGAATAGTCGTTGCCGCGGCGCAGTTCGATCGTCACCTCGCCGGTGATCGCGCTCGCGACCCAGCGCTGCGCGCTCTCGCGCAACATCAGCGCCTGCGAGTCGAACCAGCGCCCCTGGTAGAGCAGCCGGCCCAGGCGGCGCCCGTTGTCGCGGTATTGCTGGATGGTGTCTTCGTTGTGGATGCCGCTGACCAGGCGTTCGTAGGCGATGGACAGCAGCGCGAGTCCGGGCGCCTCGTAGATGCCGCGGCTCTTCGCCTCGATGATGCGGTTCTCGATCTGGTCGCTCATGCCCAGCCCATGGCGGCCGCCGATGCGGTTGGCCTCCATCATCATCGCCACCTGGTCGGCGTAGTCGACCCCGTTGAGCGCGACCGGCCGGCCTTCGTGGAAACGGATCGCGACCTCCTCGCGCCCGATCTCCACGTCCTCGCGCCAGAACGCGACGCCCATGATCGGGTCGACGATCTTCATGCTGGTGCCCAGCAGCTCGAGATCCTTGGCCTCGTGCGTCGCGCCGAGCATGTTGGAGTCGGTGGAATACGCCTTCTCGGTCGACATCTTGTAGCCGAAGCCGGCCTTGTCGAGGAACTCCGACATCTCCGCGCGGCCGCCGAGCTCGTCGATGAACCGCTGGTCGAGCCACGGCTTGTAGATCTTCAGCGACGGATTGACGAGCAGGCCGTAGCGGTAGAAACGCTCGATGTCGTTGCCCTTGAACGTGCTGCCGTCGCCCCAGATGTGGACGTCGTCCTCCTTCATCGCCGCGACCAGCATCGTGCCGGTCACCGCGCGGCCCAGCGGGGTGGTGTTGAAGTAGGTGAGGCCCGCGGTCGTCAGGTGGAACGCGCCGCTCTGGAGCGCCGCGACGCCTTCGGCGACCAACTGCGCGCGGCAGTCCACCAGGCGCGCCTTTTCGGCGCCGTATTGCATGGCTTTGCGCGGGATCTCGTCGTAGTCGGGCTCGTCGGGCTGGCCCAGGTTGGCCGTGTATGCGCACGGGATCGCGCCCTTCAGGCGCATCCAGTGCAGCGCGGCGCTGGTGTCGAGGCCGCCTGAGAACGCGATGCCGACTTTCTGCCCCGCGGGCAGGTTCTGGAGAATGGTGGTCATAAGCTGGGCGCGAAAGGGTTGGATCGGTGCGAACCCCGCCATTCTCGCGTCAATTCGGGCGGCGGCGCCAACGCGTCGAAACGGGAACGGCGCGCGCCGCCCGGCGCGCGGAGCGCCGCGCCCGCGCCGGCGCGCGGTCAGATCCGCGGTTCGCCGTAGCCGTTGACCGTCAAGGTCGGGCCCGCGGGCGCGGTGGTCTGCACATGGTGCTCCTGACCGCGGAACACGTAGCTGGTGTCCCAATACAGCGGCGGCCCGGAAACCTGTGACGGCGCGCAGTGCTGCACCGCTTCGACCTGGTTGCCGGCCGCGTTGCCGCCGATGGCGCTGCCGATGGCCGCGCCGCCGATCGCGCCGATGATCGTCGCGCCGTTGCCGCGCGCGACCTGATGGCCGAGCACGCCGCCGAGGATGCCGCCGAGCACGGCGCCGCCGACCTGGCCGTTCTGGCGATTGACCGCGGAGGCCTGGTCGCGTTCGACCCAGCAACGCTGCTGCGGCGAGCCGTAGACCGCATGCGACGCGATCACGTTGGCCTGGAACAGCTGCTCCTGCGGCAGCGGCCGCGGATCGTAGGCCGGTACCGGCGGCGGCGGCGCCCACCGGCCGTCGGACACCGGCATGCCCGGCGGCACGCGGCGCACCGACGAGATGTTGTCGTTCATGCCCATCGCGGCCAGGCTCGGATAATTGCCCGGGCGCAGCACGATGCAGTGGCCGTTGAAGCCGGCATCGTCGCAGGCCTCCCAGCGGTCGCCCACGACGACCGCCGACGACGCGCGGTCGTTGAAGCCGTATTGGCGGAAGTCGGGCACGTCGCCTTGCGTGCTGAAGGCGCGGCCCTGGAAGTTGTCGCGGTGGTAGAACGTGACCTCGCCGGGCCGCGGCGGCGGCGCGTACTGAACCTGCGGGGACGGCCCGTCGAGGCGCACTTCCCGCGCGGAGGACACGCGATCGTTCAGGTTCATCGCGCTCAGCGACGGATAGTTGCCCGGCCGCAGCACGACGCAGTTGCCGCGGAAGCCCGCGCCGTCGCAGACCTCCCACGGCCGGCCGGTGACGACGATCGCCGATGCGCGGTCGTTGAAGCCGACGCGCGCGAAGTTGTCGATCGGCTCCTGGACGGTGAACTGGCGCCCGTAGAAGTTGTCGTGCTCGTAGAACGTGATGTCGGCCG
>JBEVLR010000091.1:0-6643 GCA_040509075.1 Burkholderiaceae bacterium
CCCAGGGCAACTCCCGGGACTTGAGCTTTTGCTGGCCGTCGATCAACGCGTGCAGCGCGGCCGCCGCCTTGCCCGAATTCGAAAGCGCCCTCGCCGTCTTGATCGCGATGCCGGCGAAGCCCCTCGCGTCGCCGGCGCGCAGCGCCCATTGCGCCAGGCGCGACGCGAACCGGCGCGCGCGCGCGGGGTCGAGCGTCTCCCAGGCGGTTTGCAAGGTCATCAGCACCGCGCCGCGCTGGCGGCTGTCCATCCGCCCGCGCAGCGCGTCCTCGAGGGTGCGCAGCGCGCGGTCGCGCTGGGCCGGGTCGTGGCCCATCAGGTCCAGGCGCATCATGCCGTCGAACACCGGGTCGACGATCGGCCCCTCGAGCCAGGCCGCGAGCGCGTCGAACTGCTCCAGGCAGGCGCGGGCGCGCGCCAGGTCGGCGTCCTGCGGCGACCAGTCGGACCGCCGCCAATCGTGCGCGTAGGCCAGGGCGTGCAGCGCCCGGGCCTGCGTGCGCCGATCGACGAGCGGCGGCCGCGCATCGTCGTCCGCGGCGATTTCGCTCTCGCGCAGGTCTTCCGACAGCACGACCGACGCGAGCGCCTGCACGGCCGGCCGATCGCCCGCCTCCAGGGCCGCGCGGACGCGTTTCCACCAGCGGCCGGCGGCACCGGCGCCGTGCAGCGCGAATTCATGGTAGATCAGGTCGGCCAGCGCCGCCGGCGTCTGCGCGCCCCGCCGCGCGTGCGCGATCGCGGCCCGATGGATGCGGGCCACCACGCTGCGGTCCCTCTTCAGCAGCGCGCGCCGCATCGGATGGCTGGCGATCGGCTGGATCACGACCGCGTCGGCGTCGTCCGTGTCCGCGCCGATCCACGACGACGCGCCGGCGTAGCCGCGCAGGCGCCGCCACAGGTCGGCCACGTCGGCCGGCTGCAGCGGCGGCGACCGGCGGGCCTGCCACAGGCGCGGCCACTCGCGATGCCGCACGCCGTCTTCGGACGGATCGTCGTGGCGCCGGCCGCCGCGCAGCGACTCGCGCATCGGCGCGAGCAGCACCTGCTCGACGAACTCGCGCGTCAGGCGCCGCGCAAGCACGCCGTAGCGCAGCAGCCAGCGCAGCGCCTCGTCGTCGATGCGCCGCAGGATGCGCTCGATCAGGTAGAGCATGTCGACGTCGACGTCCTGGCCCAGCGCCTGCGGGCCGATGTCGGGCTCGTTGAGCAGGATGTCGGCGTACAGCGACAACTTGAACGGATTGCCGCGCGCGCGCTCGACCGCCACCCGGACGACTTCGTCCGCGGGCCGCCGCGCGATGCCCACCAGGCGCCGCTGCAGGTACCGCGAGGATTCGTCGCCGTCGAACGGCGGGATCTCGACATCGACAAGTTCCGCCTTGAAATCGGCGTACGCCAGGGGGTACTGGAGCTCCAGCGCGTAGCGCCCGGCCAGGATCAGCACCAGGCGGGGCGGGCCCGCGTCCGTGGCGAACTCGCGCAGCTGGCGCCGCAGCGCGGCGATCGATCCGATCAGCGCCGCCACGTCGATCTCGTGCTTGAGCGCCGCGTCTTCCATCGTGTCGAAGACGAGCACGACGCAGCCGCCGGCGCAGCGTTCGGCGAGCACCCGCGCCAGACGCTGGCGCACTTGGGCTTCCAGCCGCTCCAGCGCCGACGCGTCGGGCGGCCGGATCAGCGCCTGGCGGCGTTGTTCGGCGACGTCGCGCAGCAACTCGAACAGCGGCGCGCCGGGCAGCTGCGGATCGAGCCGCTCGGCGAGCTTGCCCAGCATGAAGGCGCTGGCCAGGCCGCGCTCGGTGACATCGAGGAAATCGAAGTCGACGCGGGCGATCGGCACCGCGTTGGGCAGGCACCAGCGCGGGCCCAGCCACCGCAGGAACATCGTCTTGCCGCTGCCGCCGGCGGCGTGCAGCTGCAGGATGAAGCGTCGGTCGTCGGCCAGCAGCGCCTCGAACGCGTCGCGCAGCGCGTCGCGCTCCAGGTAGCGGCTGGTGCGCGAATGGTCTTCCGCGAAAGCGGCCCGCGCGCCGAGCAGGCCGCGTTCGCGGGTGCCGCGCATGGCCAGGTCGGCGCCGACGAAGCGCGCGCAGGCATCGAGCAGCTGGAGCAGCGTTTCGCAACGCGCGAGATCGAACGCATCGCAGGCGCCGTCGTACAGCGCGTTCCACGCCCGTTCGCCGCGGGCGTCCCCCAGCATCAGCCGGTGGTACAGGGCTTCCAGCTCGCCGTCGGCCCCGAGCGCTTCGAAGTGCAGCGCGAGCGCCTGGTGCAATGCGCGCCAGCGCTCGCCGCCGACCGCCAGCGACGCTTGATCCGATGCGGCTCCGCCACCCGATTCAACCCCCTCGGGCGGCGGCGGCGCACCGTGGCCCACGGCCTGGAACCAGCCCGGGCGGCCCGAGACGGGCTGCACCAGGCCGACCCGCCTGAGCACTTCGAACGCCTCGAGGCCCGCCTGCGGCGGCTCGGCCGCCAGGACTTCGTCGCACAGGCGCCGATCGAACCGGCGCGGCATCCTGAGCAGGCACAGCAGGCGCCTCGCGTCGTCGGCGAGCAGCGCCTCGCGCACGTCCGCGCCGGCAGCCAGCGCGGCGGCCAGCTTGCGCTGCAGCGCCTCCACCGCCGCCGGATACGCGGCGGTCATGGACGGGCCCCCGGGCCGTTCGGCTCGGCGCGGGAGCATGGGGGCGTCATACCACTTCCCCCTTCGCCAACGCCATCGCGCGCAGCATCTCCGTCAGCTTCACCATGACGTCGACGCCCCATTCGGGCGGCTCTTCCATGTTGGGCAAGGCGAACAGCAGCGCGGTCTTCGCGTACGGGTACAGGCCGTCCGACCACTGGTGGCTGAATTGCCGCGCGATGCGCTCGAACTCGCCGACGCGGAAATACGGCACGTGCACGATGTTCGGCTGCAGCGCCAGGCGATCGAATTCGGCGCGGTGTTCGGCCCAACGCTCGGACTCCATCACCAGCAGCAGCCGCACTTTGGGCAGGCTGCCGAGCGCGATCGGCCGCACCAGCCCGTCCATCAGCACCCGGGAAAAACTTTGCCGATCGATGCCGTCGATCTGGTCGAGCTTCAGGACCAGGCCGCCGTCCCCGCTCTCGGCGTTCAGCGCGTCGCAGAACGCGCCGATGGTGTCTTCCGTCAGCGTTTCCGAACGATCCGGGCCGTCGCTGAACGCGCGGCCGTTGTCCGCGATCGCCGCCGCTTCGTCCGTGGGCGGATCGAAGGTCGCCAAGCCGCTCAGCCGCTGGTTGAGCCCCCAATTGAACAGCCGGAACGCGGACGGGCGAAGCGGCCAGTCGGCGACCGGGCCCGGCGGCATCGGCTGCACGCCGGCGCGGCGCCGTTCGCCGTCGCGGATCCAGCGCAGGGCGTCGAGCCAGTCCACTTTGTCCTGCGGATCGAACGACACGCCGGCGACGCCGGCGCCCGCGCGCCGGCACGACTGCAGCGTCCATTCCGACAGGTAGGACTTGCCGCTGCCTTTGCCGCCGACGATCACGGCCAAATGCTGCGACACCCCCTTGGCGGGCGCCGCCCGGCAACGGATCGCCTGGTGGGCCTCGCGGCGCTGCGGCAGCCGCGCGACGAACCGGTCGGCCGCGCCGGCCACGGGCCGATCCGGCGAACGCGGCAGCACGGCGCCCGCGTCGACGCACCGGGTCAGCACCGGAAAAGACCAGTCGGCGTCGTCGACGATGTTGGGGCCGGGCCGCGCGCCGGTCATCGCCCGGCGCGCCTCCAGGAACGCGGCGTCGATGTCGTCGCTGCGGCCGCGCAGGAAGACGTCGTAGAACGTCTGCGCGAACACCCGCGCGAGGTCGCCGGGGACCGCGCCCGGCATGCCCACCCCCCCCACGCTGCCCGCCGGGAGGAAGGCCGGCGGCAGGCTCATGATCGGCCGCGGGCCGGCCGGCGCGGGTGCGGTCGCGCCGCTGCGGCAGGCGTTGAGGAAGACCAGCCGGGGCGCGATCTCCTCCATCATGTTCTTGATGGTGCCGGCGTTCCAGCGGACGCTGCCCTCGGGCCGCCCCGCCGCGGCCGGCTGCCACAACAGCAGGTCGCCGCCGCCCGTGGCCGACTGCGCGTGGCCGATGATGTGGAGCACGTGCGGCCGCACCAGCTTGCAGGCTTCGACGATCTGCTGGATGGTGGGGTGCTCCAGCACGTCGTACTCGACTTCGTGGCGCAGAGCGCGCGTCGCGAGCAGGCGTTCCAGCGCATGCATTTCGTCGTCGGCCGCGATCGTCGGGGCGCCGCGGGCGCCGCCGTCCGGCTCGGCCCCGTGCACGATCAGCATGCGGATCGGCCAGTCGGCGACCGTCGGCGTCTGCAGCGGCGAGGTCGGATCCATCCACCGCGCGAACGGCCGGCCGGCGCCCAGCGCGAGGTAATCGCCCCGCTCGTCCTGCAGGCGCTCCCACGGCAGCTCGCGCAACAACGCCAGCCGCGGCTCGCGCCCGATGCGCAGCAGCAGCCGCACCGGCGCGGCGCGGCGCCGCTCCCATTCGGCGGCGATCTTGCCCCGGAAGATCAACCGATAGAGATACGCGCCCACTTCGGGCGGCACAGGCGAGCGCGCCGCCAGCGCGATCGCCCGTTCGGCGGTGAGCGGCTGTCCGGGCAGGTCGGGGTCGTCGAGCGCCGGCTTGACGGCGAATTCGGGCGCCAGCGTGGCGCTCGCACCCTTGACCGGCGTGAACTTGCCGGTCTGCACGTCCCACTCCTCGAGCACGATCGACACGCCCGACGGCGACTTCTTCTGCGCCTCGATGTTGATGCGGACGGTGGCGGCCATGCGGAGCTCGGAGACGGCGTCGCGGGCCCTCAGACGTCGTGGTCGATGACGCGCAGCGGCACCGCCGGCTGCGGCAGGAAGGGCCGCCGCTCTTCGACCAGGCCTCGCCGCAGCACGACCTCGGGCTGGAAGGTCCACCGGCCGTTCTCCCGCAGCAGCCGGCCGGCCTTGTAGGCGAACGCCGCCTGGGCGTCTGCCGCGCCCTTGAACGAGATGGCGGCCTTGCCGGCCATCGCCACCGAGCCCTTGCCGCCGAGATCGAAATAGTGGCCGACCTTGCCCGAGATGTCGGCTTCGAACGATTGCTTGTCGCCGCGCGACAGCAGCAGTTCGTCGGCGTACGCGAATTCGTAGACGATATGCAGCAGGCCGTCGTCGATGTATTCGGCCGGGAAACCTTCGGTGCGGATCTCGTGCACGATCGGGAACAGGTCGACCGGATCGACCGCGCGATAGCGCACGCCGGTGAACGAGAACGAGAAATCGGTCGCGCCGGTGAATCCGAGATCGATCTTGGGGACGGCCGAGATCCCGATGCACTTCAGCGCATCCTTCAGGAAACCCACGGCCGCGCCGAGCTTTTTCTGCGAGGTGTAGTGCGCTTCGATGTCGCCCAGCTGCCCGTGCCGGATTTCAAGCGCCGCCGCCGCGGGCAAGGCTTTCGACAAAGCCCCCATCCGCACCAGCTTCGAATCGCCGCGGGCGTCGCGCTGGTAAACCCACAGTTCGGCAGGCGCCACGCCGGCCCGTGGCAGGAACACGGGCTGATACCCCAGGTCGTTCAGCTTGTGAACCAGTTTGTCGGCCATGGGCGAGTTCCCGTCGGGTGGAAAGTGCTCGCAATGTACCGCAGCGGGCCCGATTCATGCCGGCGCCACGCATCGGTCCTTCCCCCCAATTCCCACGCGCCGCGCCGTCGTCGCCACACTGGAGGGCGCGTTCGCGCCCCCGGAGGCGTCAGTGCGGCCGCACGTGTCCGTGCTCGCCCATTTTCGGCGGCTTGCCCGTGATCGCCGATTCGACCATCTTGTAGAGCTGCACGAGCTTGTTCTCTTTGACGTCCCAGTAATCGGCGTGTTCGATGCGCACCCGCACCAACGCCAGGTCCGGGTCGTCCACGCCGCCCTGGAACCAGGCCTCGGCCGCTTTGTTCCACAGCGCCTGCTTCATGGCCCGGTCGTCCAGCACCTGGGCGACGCCCGACACCGAAACATAGGTGTCGCGGCCCGGATCCGCGTAAGACACGTTGACCTGGTCATCGCCACCGAATTCCGCGACCGGTGCGCTCGAGCGCGACATGAAGAACCACAGCGCATCGTCGTCGAGCGACTTGTTTTGCGTCGTCATCGGCCGCGAATGCAGGTGCCCTTCAGGCTTGTGGGTGGTGAACATCGCGAACTTGACGTCCTTGATCATGTCGAAAAGCTTGCGTTGGCGATCGATGGTCGATTCGGTGGATTCGGTCATGGGGGAGCTCCTGTGTCGGTTGGTTGTCGACGTCAACCGGCAAGAACGGCTCCCGGCGCCGCACTGCGGGGTGTGTCGACACGGGCGCAAACCGTCGGCAGGAGCGCTTGAAAGACAACGAACAATAACGGCACGGCGAACAACACCGTGGCCATCACTACAGGCAGAGCCCGTACCACGCATAACCAGTCACGCCCGCCACGCAATTGTTCCCATTGCCAAGTAGCACCAAAAAGCAGTTACCGATGGCACAACAAACGTCGCCAGCACCAGTGCCAAAGCGAGCGCCAACAACAGGCGCGGGTAGCTACGGATAAGCATGACGTCAGGTATCAGATGGGATTGGAATGCACGAGAAAAAC
>JBEVLR010000092.1:0-5701 GCA_040509075.1 Burkholderiaceae bacterium
AGGCGCGGGCGGCGGCGCCGGCTTCCAGGCCGCCACCGGCGCGGCGGGAGGAGCCGGGCGGTTCGCCGCGCACGCCGCCACGAGCGCGGCCGCCGCCGCGGCAAGCGCCGGGCTCCAGCGCGCGCGCATCACAACAGCACGCGCTCGATGCCGCCGGCGTTCGCGCGCTTCACGTACTCGGGCATCCAGTTCTCGCCGAGGATGCGGCGGGCCATCTCGACGACGATGTAGTCGGCTTCGAGCAGGCCGTTGCGCAGGTCCTCGCCGTAGCGGCTGAGGCCCTGCAGGCAGCTCGGGCACGACGTCAGGATCTTCAGATCGGCGGTCGGCGCGGCGAGCCCCTGCGCCGCCTGGATCGCGCGCAACGAGGACTCGTCCTTGCGGATCTCCTCTTCTTTGCGGAAACGCACCTGCGTCGAGATGTCGGGCCGGGTCACGCCGAGCGTGCCGGATTCGCCGCAGCAGCGCGCGCTCTTGACCACCGCGTCGCCGACCAGCGCCTTCACCGTCTTCATCGGATCCTGCAGCTTCATGGGGCTGTGGCACGGATCGTGGAACAGGTAGCCCGGGCCGGCGCCGAGCTTGATGTCCTTCTCGAGCAGGTATTCGTGGATGTCGATGATGCGGCAGCCGGGGAAGATGTCTTCGAACTTGTAGCCCTGCAGCTGGTCGTAGCACGTGCCGCAGCTGACCACCACCGTCTTGATGTCGAGGTAGTTCAGCGTGTTGGCGACGCGGTGGAACAGCACGCGGTTGTCGGTGATCATCTCCTCCGCCTTGTCGAACTGGCCCGAGCCGCGCTGCGGGTAGCCGCAGCACAGGTAACCCGGCGGAAGCACCGTCTGGACGCCGGCATGCCACAACATCGCCTGCGTGGCGAGGCCGACCTGCGAGAACAGCCGCTCCGACCCGCAGCCCGGGAAGTAGAAGACCGCCTCGGTGTCGGCGGTGGTCGCCTTCGGGTCGCGGATGATGGGGACGTAATCCTTGTCTTCGATGTCGAGCAGCGCGCGCGCCGTCCTCTTCGGCAAGCCGCCCGGCAGCTTCTTGTTGATGAAATGGATCACCTGTTCCTTGACGGTCGCCGCGCCGACGGTGGCGGGCGGCGCGGCCGTCTGCCTGCGCCCGGCGAGCTTGAACACCTCGTTGGCCGCGCGCTGCAGCTTCATGCCGACGCCCACCATCGCCGCGCGCGCGATCTTGATCGTCTGCGGATTGGTGGCGTTGAGCATGAACATCGCCGCGGCGTTGCCGGGGCGGAACGTCTTCTGGCCCATCTTGCGCAGCAGGTTGCGCATGTTCATCGACACGTCGCCGAAGTCGATGTCGACCGGGCACGGCGCCAGGCACTTGTGGCAGACGGTGCAGTGGTCGGCGACGTCCTCGAATTCCTCCCAGTGGCGCAGCGACACGCCGCGCCGCGTCTGCTCCTCATAGAGGAAGGCCTCGACCAGCAGGGAGGTCGCGAGGATCTTGTTGCGCGGGCTGTACAGCAGGTTCGCGCGCGGCACGTGCGTCGCGCAGACGGGCTTGCACTTGCCGCAGCGCAGGCAATCCTTGATCGACGCGCTGATCGCGCCGATGTCGCTCTGCTGCATGATCAACGACTCGTGGCCCATCAGGCCGAACGACGGCGTGTACGCATGCGACAGGTCGGCGTGGCGCACGTCGGCGCCGAGCGCGGCCAGGCTCGCGCCGCGCAACAGCTTGCCTTTGTTGAAGCGGCCCTGCGGATCGACGCGCAGCTTGTAGGCGGTGAAGTCGGCCAGCTCGTCGTCCGACAGGAATTCGAGCTTGGTGATGCCGATGCCGTGCTCGCCCGAGATCACGCCGTCGAGGCTGCGCGCGAGCTTCATGATGCGCGCGACCGCTTCGTGCGCGGTCTGCAGCATCTCGTAGTTGTCGGAATTGACGGGAATGTTGGTGTGCACGTTGCCGTCGCCCGCGTGCATGTGCAGCGCGACCCACGTGCGCCCGCGCAGCACCTGCTTGTGCAGGCGCCGGCACTCTTCGACGATGGGCGCGAACTCGGCGCCCGCGAACACGGCCTGCAGCGGCGCGAGCACCTGGGTCTTCCACGACGCGCGCAGGCTGTGGTCCTGCAGGCGGTCGAAGAAGCTGCGTGCGGGCGCGTCGCCGCCGGGCCCGGATCCGGCGGGTTGCACCGCATCGAGCCCGTGCATCCAGCCCAGCCACAGCGCGCGCACGTCCCGCACCAGCCCGAGCGCGCGCTGCACGCGGTCGCCCAGGAGCTCGGCCGAAGGGATGTGCGCGCCGTCCTCGCTCTTGCCGAGCGGCAAGGCGCCGCCGGCCAGGAACGCCTCCAGCGCATCGAGCAGCGCGAGCTTGTTGCGCAAGCTCAATTCGATGTTGATGCGCTCGATGCCCAGCGTGTATTCGCCCATGCGCTCGAGCGGGATCACGACGTCCTCGTTCACCTTGAACGCGTTCGTGTGCTTGGCGATCGCCGCGGTGCGCTTGCGGTCGAGCCAGAACTTCTTGCGCGCGTCCGCGCCGACGGCGACGAAGCCTTCGCCCGCGCGGCCGTTGGCCAGGCGCACCACCTCGCTCGCGGCGCGCGCGACCGCATCCTCGTCGGCGCCGACGATGTCGCCGATCAGCACCATCTTGGGCAGGCCGCCGCGCTTGCTCTTGGTCGCGTAGCCGACGGCGCGCAGGTAGCGGTCGTCCATGTGTTCGAGGCCCGCCAGGATCGCGCCCCCGTCGCGCTTGGCCTGCCCGAACATGAAGTCCTTGATGTCGACGATCGACGGCACCGCGTCCTTCGGGTTGCCGAAGAACTCGAGGCAGACCGTCCGGGTGTGCGCCGGCATCTTGTGGACGACCCAGCGCGCGCTGGTGATCAAGCCGTCGCAGCCTTCCTTCTGGATCCCCGGCAGGCCGGCCAGGAACTTGTCGGTCACATCCTTGCCCAGGCCTTCTTTGCGGAACCGGCGGCCTGCGACCTCGAGCGTTTCGGTGCGTTCGAGCTTCTTTCCGGTGGCGTCGAAATACTTCAGCTCGAAGCGCGCGACTGGCGCGTCGTGGATCTTGCCCAGGTTGTGGTCGAGGCGCGCCACTTCCAGCCACTTCGCGTCAGGCGTGACCATGCGCCAGCCCGCCAGGTTGTCGAGCGCGGTGCCCCACAGCACGGCTTTCTTGCCGCCGGCGTTCATCGCGATGTTGCCGCCGATGCAGCTCGCCTCGGCCGAAGTCGGATCGACGGCGAACACGTAGCCGCCGCGCTCGGCGGCGTCGGACACGCGCTGGGTGACCACCCCGGCTTCCGTCCAGATCGTCGCGACCGGCGCCGAATGGCCCGGCAGCGCCACGTGCTCGACTTCGGTCATCGCTTCGAGCTTCTCGGTGTTGATCACCGCGCTCATCCAGGTCAGCGGCACCGCGCCGCCGGTGTAGCCGGTGCCGCCGCCACGCGGCACGATCGTCAGGCCCAGCTCGACGCAGCCCGCCACGAGCGCGGCCATCTCGGCCTCCGTGTCGGGCGTCAGCACGACGAACGGGTACTCGACGCGCCAGTCGGTGGCGTCCGTCACGTGCGACACGCGCGACAAGCCGTCGAACTTGACGTTGTCCTTCGCGGTGACCTTGCCCAGGACCCTGCGCGTGCGATGACGCAGGTCCCAGACGACGCTGAAACGCTTGCCGAACGCGGCGACCGCCGCGCGGGCGCCCGCCAGCAGTTCGGCGACGAACGCGTCGCGCACGGCGTCGGCGGCCGGCGTGCGGCGCTTCTCCACCTCCGCGAGCCGGTGGTTGAGCGCGTCGATCAGCAGTCCGCGCCGTTTCGGGTTGTCGAGGAGATCTTCCTCGAGGTACGGATTGCGCTGCACGACCCAGATGTCGCCGAGCACCTCGTAGAGCATGCGCGCCGAACGGCCGGTCTGCCGCTCCTCGCGCAGCCGGTTCAGGATTTCCCAGGCGCGCGCGCCGAGCAGGCGCAGCACGATCTCGCGATCGGAGAATGACGTGTAGTTGTAGGGAATCTCCCGCAGCCTGGGGCTTGCGGGAGGATGCGCCGGTGCGGATGTCGCCGCAGCGGCGATGGTGGATGCGAGGGGAGCGTTCATGAGGCCTGTGTCCACGCCTTGGAAGACGACCGGACGGAAGCCCTGGCAAAAAAGCGGCCGCAGCGTGGAATTGGATCGTACCCCAGCGCGCCCGGCCGGCGTCCGCGTGGGGTTGCCTCCAAGCCCATCGCCCACGCGGGCGCCCTGCGCTGCGCCAGGCCGCCGCGCCGCCGCGCGAAATCAGCGATCCGGGCCGCCGCCGACCGCGTGGAACGCCGCGTCGGCATACACTTTCCGGCAACCATGGCATCGATCTCGTCCGGCTGGCCTTACCCGTTCTGGATCGCCCACCGCGGCGGCGGCCGTCACGCGCCGGAAAACACCCTCGCGGCCTTTCGCGTCGGTAAGGCGAACGGCTTCGGCATGTTCGAGTGCGACGTGAAGCTGTCGGCCGACGGCGTGCCTTTCCTGCTGCACGACAGCGAACTCGAACGCACCAGCTCGGGCGTGGGCCCGGCCGGCGCGCAGACCTGGGCCGAACTGTCGCGGCTGGACGCCGGCGGGTGGTACGGCGCTTCCTATGCGGGCGAGCCGCCGCCGACGCTGGAGGCCGTCGCGCGGTTCGTGATCGCGAACGCTTGCGCGGTGAATCTCGAAATCAAACCGAGTCCCGGCGCCGAAAAAGCGACCGGCGAGCAAGTGGCGCGCACCGCGGCGGCACTTTGGATCGCCAGCCGACCGGCGCCTCTGCTCAGCTCTTTCGACGTCGACGCCCTGGCGGCGGCCGCAACGGCCGAACCGTCGCTGCCGCGCGCCCTGCTGCTGGACGAACTGCGGCCGGGGTGGTTCGACATCGCGACGCGGCTCGGGTGTTGCGCCGTCGTCACGCACCATTCGCTGATGAACGCCGGATTGGCGTCTTTTCTGCACGATTCAGGGCAGCGTGCACTGGTTTACACCGTGAACGACCCGACCGACGTCGCCGCGATGCGGGCCGCTGGGGTCGACGGCATCATCACCGATGACGTGGAACGCCTCTCCTGCGAGACATATTTCACGAACCCCGGGTAACTGTCGTAACTCGACCGCCGACGGGCTCGCCCCTTGCTCATGTGTCCATCAGCCGCGCTGTCAGCGTCCCCCAGTGGGAACAGGAAGGCGTCGGGGAGACAAGGATTTCACCAGAAAAACATGACTCCCTCTTTTTGGGGCTTGATTTGTTTTTGCTGCAGTGCAATATTTGCGTGAAGCAGAACTTTTTGTTCTACAACTTTTTTGCCGGGGGTTTTTTCCATGATCAAGAGCTTCTTTGCCGCTGCCGTCCTATGCAGCGGATTTTCGGCTTTCGCCGCGACCAACCTGGTCACGGACGGAAGCTTCGAAAGCGCCGTGTTGCCTGACGGCACCTACGGCTACTATTCGGCCGACCAACTGTATGGTTGGACCGCGCCTGCTGGCGAAAGCATCGAAGTGCGCCACGACATCGCCGGCTCCGCCGAAGACGGCGACTACTTCGTCGAACTGGATTCGTCGCCGAGCACGCCGAACAGCTCGATGAGCACCACGATCGCGACCACGGCCGGCCAAACCTATTCGCTGAGCTTCTGGTACTCGAATCGGCCGGCCAGCCCCGATTTCAACCTGACCGGGGCGCCCGGCATCGCTCCCGCGTC
>JBEVLR010000093.1:0-7278 GCA_040509075.1 Burkholderiaceae bacterium
TCGCTGCGCGAGCTGCTGGGCCTGGTGGGCGCGCACGAATGGCGCAAGAAGGGCGTGGACGTGCCCGCGCTCGGCGCGCGCATCCACCCGCACTTCGGCGTCTTTTCGCCGGTGCGCGGCGAATACCTGGCGCTCGTCGCGCGGGCGCCGCTGCCCGCGGGCGCGGCGTCGCTCGCGTTCGACGTCGGCACCGGCACCGGCGTCATCGCGGCCCTGCTGGCCCGGCGCGGCGTGCGGCGCGTCGTCGCGACCGACATCGACCCGCGCGCGATCGCGTGCGCCGCCGACAACCTCGAGCGGCTGGGGCTGTCGACGCGGGTCGACGTCGTCGCGGCCGACCTGTTCCCCGACGGCCGCGCGCCGCTGATCGTGTGCAATCCGCCGTGGCTGCCGACGCCGGCCAACGCGGCCATCGAACGCGCCGTCTACGACCCCGACAGCGCGATGCTGCGCGCGTTCCTGGCCGGCCTGGCGGCGCATCTGGCCCCCGGCGGCGAAGGCTGGCTCGTGATGTCGGACCTCGCCGAACGCCTGGGCCTGCGCGCGGGCGGCGAAATGGCGGCCTGGATCGCCGCGGCCGGCTTGCGCGTGATCGCGCGCGACGACACGCGGCCCACGCATCCGAAGGCCGGCGACCCCGGAGATCCGCTGTTCGCGGCGCGGTCGGGGGAAACCACGTCGTTGTGGCGGCTCGGGGCGTTCTGAGGCCGGCCGGGCCGTCCCCGGCGCCGCGCCCCCCCGATGGCGGCGCCCGGCGATGCGGCGAAGACCGCCGACGACCTGCCCGGAGCCGCAAGGCGCGCGCGGCGCTCCGGCTCAGCGCCGGATCTCGCGCCAGACGTTCTTGTGCGGCGTGACGCCGGTCGAGACCAGCAACTTGTGGCTGGTCGTGCTGGCGTCCGACTGCTGCGTCGCGACGACCAGCGCGCCGCTGGACAGGCGCACGTACGTGCCGCGCGACGCCAGCGTCGCCGACAGGGCCACGCCGTAGAACGGGGCGCCCGCGAAATTGGCGGCGGGCAGCTGGAGCCCGGTCGCCGCGGCCGCGACGTAGAGCGTCGAGCTCGCCGAACAGGTCGCGCCGGACGGATGGTTGGTCGTCCAGCCCAAGATGCCGTAGGCGAGCGACGGGTCGGTGTTGGCCTTCTCTCCCGCCGGCAGGTCGACGTACCAGCCGCGCTGGGTCGACCAGTCGATGGCCGGGCCCGTGACCGAGCCGCCGGCGATCGTGCGCGCCGCCAGCTGCTGGCGCGGGTTGGTCAGCGCGACGCCGTTGTCCCAGATCGCGAACATGGTGTTGGTGCCGGTGTCGGCCAGGTCGCTGGCGCCGAGCATCTTGCCGGTGCCGATGAAAACCATGCGGCGCTGGCTTTCACTGCCGAGTTCCGGCGCGGCGGCGATCGGCAGGGCCGCGCCGCCCGCGTTCGTCAGCGTGGCGAGCTTCGACACGCTGCCGGCCTCGATGTCGAAGCGCCACAGGTTGCCCAGCAAGTCGCCGCCATAGACATAGCGCGAAGTGCCGTCCGATTCCACGAAAGCCGACACCTGGGCCAGGCCGGCGTCGCCGTTGCCCGGGGCGCCTGCCGTCGTGACCAGCTCCGACAAGATCGCGCCGGTCGCCGCGTTCAGCAAGAACAGGCGGCCTTTGCCGTCGCCCGCGCTGTTGTAGCCCGAGGTGACCAGCACCACCCAACCCCGGCTGGCCGATTTGACGACGACCGGCTTGCCCATCGATGTCCCGACTTCGGCGCGCACCTGGGCATTGGAGCTCCGGCTCGAGACGCTCGTTGAATTCGGGAATTCCCACAGCACCCTGCCGGCGAGCTGCGCTTCGGTCAGCGAACTGGCGGGCTGGGTCACGTCGAGCGCGTAGTAACCGGCCCCGGCCGAGCCCGCGCCGCCCACCAGGATGCGCCGGGCGTCCGCGCTGGCGAGGGTCGGGGTCGCGTCGAGCAGGGTCTGGAACGCCCAGGAAGGCCGGCTCTGCGCGCCGATGCCGGCGTGCGTGAAGCCCGGGACATAGGCCCACAGTTCGCGGCCGGTCGCGCTGTCGAACGCATGCACCATGCCTTCGTTGGTGGTGCCGTAGACGAGGTTCTGCGCGGTGTCCACGACGGGCTCGGCGTTGAGGACGCCGCCCAGCAGGCTGGTGCGCGGCCGATACAGGACACCTTCGTTCGAGCGATCTCCGCGCAGGTAGGCGACCAAGGCGTCGCTGCTGCCGTAGATGCCGCCCGGATTGACGCGCGCGCCGACATAAGCCGCCGTGAACGCCGTGCCGGCGCTGCCGTCGTAGCTGAAGATCCGGCGGCCGGTCCATGGCGCTGCCAGCAGGTTCGCGTCGGCCGACCACAGCGGCGCGCTGTTGACCACGCCGGTCGCGGGATCGACCGCCAAGGCCCGGACGTCGCCCGTGAAATTGACCGGCCGGTAGATGCCGGCGTAGGCGATCGAGTTGCTCGCGCTCAGGATGGGAGAGCTGAAGGAAAGCGCGCTCTGGGCGCCGGCCGCCAGCAAGATGTTGCCCAAGGCCGACTGCACCGCGGTGGCGGTTTCGCTCGGGTTGGTGGCCATCAGCATCGTTCCCCGGCCGTTGATGGTGGCGTGCCACAGATCGTCGATCGACGTCGGCGACGTGTTGGCGGTGGGGTTCGGCCAGGCGATCGCCGGAGCCGCGTACGGGTCCACACGCGCCGGCCAAATGTCGCCGATCGGGCCCAGCGTGATCGCATAGGTGTTCATGTGGAGGTTCGGGTTCTTGTCGGCCGCCGGATTGGGGTCGTTCGGATCCGCGGCCTTCACGTTGCCGGTCGCCAGGTCGGGACGCAGGTTGTTCGTGTAGTACGACAACGCGATGTCGGCCAAGGTGTTGGGCCACGTGGTCTGGTACGGCGGGCCGCCGCCGTAGGTGGCTGCGGCATAGGCCGGCGGCGTGGTGGCGCTCGGGCTGGCGAAGCCGTCGGTCACGATGATGGCGGCGTTGCGCTGGCAGCTCGACTGGATGACCGAGCGGTTGGTGCGGAACTGTTCGCCGATGACCATCAGGTTGTCCCGCGTCGGCGTCCCCCCGCCGCCGCTGTTGTTGTAGAAGACGCCCGCGACCACGCGGCCGTTCGCGTTCGGGTCGGTCGAATCGGTGTCGTACATCGTCACCGTGCTGGATCCGTTGAACTTTTCGACGCCGACGCGCATGCCGGTCAGCGAATTCATCACCTGCCCCATCGAGCTCGCCAGCATCAGCCGGCGCTTGCGCGCATAAGTGAACCAGTTGGCGAAATTCTGCATTTCGTCGGCATAGCTGCGCCCCGACGGGAAGGTCGCGCCGGGCTTGATCTGATAGCGCCGCAGCGTGGCGCCGTCGGGCGCGGTCGTGCAGTCGACGGCGTTGACGGCGCAGGCCTGCTTGACCCAGTAGGTGGCCGGGTAGTACGAGATGGCGACGTCGTAGGCGCTGCCGTCGGCGACGGTGAAGTCCGCCGGAACCGGCACCCACGCGCCGGTGCCGGTGTCGTAGCGGCTGGAACCGGCGGGCACGACCATGCCGGCCACCATGTGGAAGGTGTAGTCGGAACTGGTCGAATACGCGTTGGCGTTCAACGGCATGGTGACCGCGTAGAGCGGATCGGTCAGCGCCGCGGACGGGTTGGCCGGGCCGAAGCTGAGCAGCGTGTTGGAGATCGTCGCCGGCGCCCAGGCGACGTAGGTCTTCATGGGGTCGTAGTAGATCGGGTTGTACGAGCTCGACCGCAGCGACGCCAGTTGCAGCGTCGGCGCGATGGCGTAATGGCCGCTGGCGTCGCAGTATTGGCGATGCCCGTCCGTCGGCGTGCAGCCGTTGGGGAAGAGGTAATCGTATTTCGTCATGCCGCCGCCAAACAACGGCACGCCATTCGCCCAGCCGGACATGACCCTGCTGTTGGTGTTCCACCAGAACGCGCCGTCGTTGGTGCCCGACAGCAGCACCTCGTCGCTCATCGAACCCGAGTTGTCCATGCCGAAAATGACGTTCGGCTTGGCCTGGTTGCCGGTCTGGAACGCGACGCGCGCCACGTCCGTGGCGCCGGCATCGGTCGATGGGACGAAGCCGCAGGCCGCGAAAGCGAGCATGAACGGATAGGGGAGGCGTCGCTGCATGGGAGGCTTTCGAATGGATGGGGCGGACGGCGGCCGCGGATTCATCGGACCGCGAGATCCTGCACGAAAACTTGCGTGTCGTGCGGCCCGGTGACGCTGACGGTCACGCGATACTGCTTGCCGATCGTGCCGGGCATCGGCGGCGCGCCGGCCTTGGTCGACGAGTCGGAAGATCCCTGCGTCGACACGACGCAGTAGCGGGCCGCGTCGACCACCGGCAGCGGCCCGGTGCACAGGCGCTCGATGACGTGCTTGACGGTGTAGCTGCCGACGCCGGTGGAAGCGATCGAGCTCCAGTCGAACCCGGTCGGCAACCCCGAGGCGTCCTCGGGTTGGCGCTGCGCGAAGTAGCCGATGCCGGCCTGATCGGTGTCTTCGGACGTCAACGCCAGGAGCTGCGCATAGGCGTCCGCCAGGCCGACCTCGGAGGCTTGGAGCGCCGTGCCGCGCGTGGCCGTGTTGCCTGCGATCAGGCCTCCGGTGAGGTCCGAGCGGGCCATGGCCAGGCTGCCGAGCAGCAGCACGGCCAGCAGCACCAGCACCACCAGCAGCGAAGCGCCCGATTGGCGCGAGCCATTCACCGGGCCCCGGGGAGCGGAGAGGCGCTTCATGTGTCAGACCCCATGATGAAGTTGCGCAGCGGCACCGTCACGGTGCTGAGCCGGTAGCGGTAGCAACGCCAGTCGGGGTCGGTCAGCGCGACGGCGGCGCCGAACAGCGTCGGTGCGGCCGTCGTCGCGTTGCATTGGCCGCCCACCTTCTTTTGGGGCATGTCCGACCGGACGACCAGGCCGACGCGCAGCGCCCTGACCAGCGGCATGTGCGCGATGTCGAGGCTGGCGTAGGCGCCGGCCGCGTCCTGCCAACCGGCGAGCGTGTTCGACGTCCCGTCGCCGATGCCGTATTGGGCGCGGAACGCCACCACGTTGTGCGTCATGGCCGCCTGTTGGCCCGACAGCGGCCTTTCCATCAGCAGATCGGTGCCGGAAAGGCGGAAGCGCGACCATTGGAGCGCGCCGAGCTTGGTGACGAAGCCCGTCGTGTCGTAGGCGACCGGGGCGAACGCGAATTGGTTGTTGGCGCCGGAGCCGTCGGTGCCCAGGCCTTCCGGCGCGGTGTCGGTGGCGGGGACGACCGAGGTCGCGGTGCGCACGGTGCACGGCAGGGCCGAACCGGCCGCGGGCACGAGCATGACCTGCTGGCCGACGGACACGGGCAGGTAGCTCGATGTCGAGACCGACGTCGCGTCGCTCGCCGTGGCCGCGGATAGCGGACTCGGCGCCGCGGCTTCGAGCGCGCTGGCGTAGGCGATGTCGAGCGTCGTCGCGTTGCCGGCCACGGTGATGTTGAGCGGCGACAGGAACGCGTTCGTCTTGAAGGCGGTCGCGCCGACGGACAGGTTCATCGCCTGGCACAGTGGCGCGCCGCCCGCGAAGAAGCCGATGCCGGCATGGGCCGCCTCATACTCGATCGCCGCCATGCCCGTCATGGCGTTGCCCCCCGCGGAGCCGACGTCGATCGACTGGCGCTGCCGCCCCATGAAGAGTTGCGCCGAGACGACCGCCGCCAGCGAGATCACCGAGGCCACGAGGATGCCGACCATCAGTTCGATCAGCGACATCCCCCTTTGCGCGGGGCGGCGCGACGGCATGGATTCACAGGCGGGCATCGGTGGTGGCCTCCAAGGTCCGCGTCGCGTGGAAAGCCTGGCTGTTCCAAGTGAGCGACGTCTTGAATTGGGTGGCCGTCGGCATCGATGCGACGGCGGTGGTGAAGCCCTTGCCGGCGGCTTCCGCGGCCCAGGCCGCGGCCAGCGCTTTGGCGACGTCGCTGCCGCAGGCTCCCGATTGCGGCACCGTATAGCAGGCCGCGTTGGCCGCATCGATGCGCACGTAGGACAGCAGCTCCTGCGACAGCGTGGCCGCCTCGATGCGGTTCTGCGAATCGGTCGTCTGTTTCAGCATCCCGATCTGGAAGCGCGCCAGCCCGAGGATGCCGAAGCTGAGGATGGCCAGCGAGATCAGGCTTTCGATCAGGCTAACGCCCCGCTGGCGACGCACGGTCGGGGCGTTCATCAGCAGGCCCCGCTGCGGCAGAGGCTGACCGCGCCGCCGGCTTCGATGTGGATGCTCGGGCAACGCAGGTCGGCGCTGCACGGCCGGTCGGCGCTCGAAAGCGCCAGCGTGACGTCGGTGCCGAACGGAGCGGGCCGACCCGTGCTGTCGAAGTTCGCGGCGAACGCCGGCGCCTGCAGGGTCGCGGGCAGTTCGAACGAGCGCAGAACGGTCGTCACCGTGCCGTCGATCTGCGCGGCCACCAGCCGCTGCGCGGCGATGGTGACCCGCACCGGGTGGTTGCGCTTGATGGCTTCGCTGCGCGCGAACACCAGGCCGGCGACGACCACGTTCGCGCCTTCGCGCAACCGGGAGTTGGCCATGTAGTTGGCGTACGCCGGCAGGCCCTGGACAACCAGGAGGGCGGCGATCGCGATCGCGACCATCACCTCGATCAGCGTGAATCCGCGTTGCGCCGTTCCACGCGGTGCCGTCAGCTGTCGCATGTGTTCCCCCGGATGCTCCAGCAACTGGTCGGCGGCACGCCATAGGGATGGGAGAGCGTCTTGCGGACGCCCTGGTCGTCGATGCTGTAGCTGATGCCCGCCAGCGTGCCCGAGCCGACGGCGGTGGCCGTGAACCCCGCCGCATTGGTGGGCGAACCGAACGTGCAGGCGAGGGTGAAATTGGCGGCCGTCTGCTGCACCGTCACGCCGCAGGCGCCGCTTCCATAGTTGCCCACGTCTTGGTAGCGCTGCTCCATCTGCGCGCTGTAGGCGTTCAAGGCATCCAACGCCACGGGGGTTTTCGAGCGCACGACGTAGCGCATGTAGGCGGGCAGCGCGATGGCCGCCAATATCGAGACCACCGCCACGGCGGCCATCAGCTCGATCAAGGTGAATCCGGCGGCACGGCGGGCGCGCCGCGGGGGCGCCGCGACGTATTTCGATCTGGCATCTGTCGGCATAGGTTCACGCGTCCTGAACAGGGAAAATCGTCTGAATCGTCTATGCCCGAATATGCCCAAATCACCGGCATACGGGAACGCCGTCGGTGCGTCGACAAGCGCGAATCGGTGACGAAAGCCCTT
>JBEVLR010000094.1:0-6676 GCA_040509075.1 Burkholderiaceae bacterium
CGCCAGCGCCGCCGGCAGGCAATGGCGCCGCAGATCGTAGCGCTGCACGGCCGCCGCGCGGGCCGCGGCGCGCAGCGCGTGCCCGCGGGTCGGGTCGCGCAGCGCGGCGACGATGCAGGCGACGAGCCCGTCGCGATCGAAGAAATCGACCAGCCGCGCGTTCTCGCCGTCGGCCAGCACCTCGGTCACGGGCGCCGTCCGGCTGGCGACGACCAGGCAACCCGAAGCCATCGCCTCCAGCATCGACCACGACAGCACGAACGGATAGGTCAGGTAGACGTGCGCCGCCGACACCTGCAGCAGCTTGCGGTAGTCCGCGTAAGGCAGCCGACCGGTGAAATGGACGCGCGCCGGATCGAGCGGCGTGCCGGCCCGCTCGAGCGCTTCGGCCAGCGCGGCACGCCAGCCGCCAGGATGCGCCGCAGGTTCGCCGTAGCTCACCGCCTCGCCCCCGACGATGACGACCTGCGCGCGCGGCTCGGCCGCGAGCAGCGCCGGCAGCGCGCGCATGAACACGTGGAAGCCGCGATACGGCTCGAGATTGCGCGCGACGTAGGTGACGACGGGATCGCCGACCCGGAACGCGCGGCCCCGCCATTCGAAGCGCGCCGCCGGATCGGGCGCGATGCGGTCGGTGTCCACGCCTTCGTGCACCACCGCGACGCGGCGCCGGTACTCGGCCGGCACCAACGAGTGCTGCCAGCGCGTGGGCGTGACGCCGGCGTCGCAGGCGTGCAGCGCCGACAGCAGCGCCGTGTTGCGCACGCGCAGCCGCATCGCGTCCTCCGGATGCGCCGGGAACTCGGGGTCGAAGCCGACGTCCAGGCCTTCGGCCGAATAGAAGAACTCGACGTACGACAGCAGCGGCACCTGCGGGAACACGTCCTTGACGAACATCGCCTCGCCCCAGCCCGGGTGGGCGACGATGACGTCGAACGCGACGCGCCGATCCTTGATCTGCCGCAGCGCCCGGGCCACCAACTCGCCGCGCCGCACCTGCGCATCGACCCCGGCCAGCCATGGGTGGGTGCCCGTCGGCCCGGGCGCGGGCTGGGCGGGATACGACACCAGGCGCAGGTTCGGGAACCGCCGGGCCGCGTGCCTGGCGGCGTCGTGCTCGGCGATGACCCAGACCTCGTTGGCGGCATCGACGCACAGCGCGCCGATCAGGTTCGAGAACTGGCCGGGCGCGTTCTGATGGATGAACAGGATGCGCATGGAGCCCGCCGAACCGCCGGGGCGGCGGCCCTCAATCGCCCATGCGCTTCTGGAACACGAGGCCGGCGTGCTCCCGCAGCGCGTGGAACCTGATCTTCGGCCAGTTGGCCTCGATGGCGCGCAGCTCGGGCGAGTATTCGACCAGCACCGCCGGCGCATCGACCGCGTCGTGGGCCACGCGGTGCGCGTTCGCGTCGATGAATCGCTGCAGCTCCTTGTCGCCGCCGTCCTCGGGCTCGCAGGTGACCCAGCGCGCGAGCGCATAGCGCGCCGGCGTGATGCGCGCCTTGACGCCGTACTCGTGTTCGAGCCGGTGCGCGACGACCTCGAACTGCAGCTGGCCGACCGCGCCGAGCAGCAGCACCGTGCCCAGCACCGGCCGGAACACCTGGATCGCGCCCTCTTCGCCGAGCTGCGTGAGGCCGGCGCGCAATTGCTTGGTCTTCAGCGGATCGGCCACTTCGACGCTGCGGAACAGCTCGGGCGCGAAGAACGGCAGCCCGGTGAACTGCAGCGCCTCGCCTTCGGTCAGCGTGTCGCCGAGCTGCAGCACGCCGTGGTTGGGGATGCCGATGATGTCGCCGGCGAACGCTTCGTCGAGCAGCTCGCGGCGCTGCGACAGGAACGACACGACGGTGTTGGGCCGCAGCTCCTTGCCCGAGCGGACGACTTTCAGCCGCATGCCGCGCTCGAAGTGGCCGGACGCGACGCGCAGGAACGCGATGCGGTCGCGGTGCGACGGGTCCATGTTGGCCTGGATCTTGAACACGACGCCGGTGAACTTGGGTTCGTCGGGCCGCACTTCCCGCTGCATCGCGGGGCGGGCGCCGGGCGCCGGCGCGAGGCTCACCAGCGCGTCCAGCACCTCCTGCACGCCGAAGTTGTTGATGGCCGAGCCGAAGAACATCGGCGTCTGCCTGCCTTCGAGGAAGGCGCTCCCGTCGAATTCGGGCGCCGCTGCGCCCAGCAGTTCGACCTCGCTTCGCGACTGCTCCCAGCCCATGCCGAACCGCTGCGCGTTCCCGGGCGCGTCGAGGTCGGTGAGCACTTCTTCGTCGCCGCCGGCGCGATCCCCGCCCGGCGCGAACACGCGCATCCGTTTCTCGCGCAGGTCGATCACGCCGCCGAACAGCTTGCCCATGCCCACCGGCCACGTGAAGGGCACGACGCTCATGCCGAGCTCGCGCTCGATCTCGTCCATCAGCGCCAACGGCTCCTGCACTTCGCGGTCCATCTTGTTGACGAAGGTCAGGATCGGCGTGTTGCGCGCACGGCAAACCTGCAGCAGGCGCCGCGTCTGCGGCTCGACGCCGTTGGCCGCGTCGATCACCATCAGCGCCGCATCGACCGCGGTCAGCACGCGGTAGGTGTCTTCCGAGAAATCCTGGTGGCCCGGCGTGTCCAGCAGGTTGATGACGCAGTCCCGGTACTCCATCTGCATCACCGACGACGCCACCGAGATGCCGCGCTGCTTCTCGATCTCCATCCAGTCGGACGTCGCATGCCGCGCCGCCTTGCGCGCCTTCACCGACCCGGCGATCTGGATCGCGCCCGAGAACAGCAGCAGCTTTTCCGTGAGCGTGGTCTTGCCCGCGTCGGGGTGGGAAATGATGGCGAACGTCCTTCGCCGCTTGACCTGCCCTGCGATTGAACCGTCCGCCATCTCTCAACCTTCCCCGCGATATGTACACCGCCATGCACGCATGACCCAATGTGCGAATAGCCGTGGCACATCACCTCTGGAGCCGCCGACAGTCTATCGGAACGCCAACGGGCTGATCTCCAACGTGGGCGCCCCCCTCGCAAACATGCTCTGATCGCGAAGGAACAGGAAGCGGCCGATCGCGCTCGGGGCGCCCTTGGCCACCTTCGCAAACCTGCGATTTGCATCGGATCGGCCGTGGGCGACTTCGCAATGGCGCGCACTCGTTCGCAAGATGGGTCGAACGCGGCGACGCTTTCGGAAATCATGACGCACGCGTCACCGCGAGATTTCCATGCCTGACTTCAAACTATCCACCATCCTCAATTCGACCGACCAGTCCGACGACCAGCCGACCTCCGGGCCCGGTCCGTCGCAGCGTCCTTCGACATGGGCGGTCGAACGGCCTTCCGGCGGCGTGGCGATGCCCGGCCTCGAGCGCCACCCATTGCCGCCCATCATGCTGCCGCACGGCGCCATCCCGGCGCCGGACGGCAGGCCGGCGGCCGAACTGATGCACCTGATGCCCTTGCGGGCCAGCGCCCGGATCCAGACGCTGAACAAGGTGTTCCACGCGATGACGCGGTCGATGCAAGCCGAGTTCAGCGCCGCAGGCTCGACCGGATACCCGCCGATGGACCGACCCGTGCCGCTGGCCTCGCTCGACGGCGCCGAAAACGCCCGGATCACCGGCCGGGCCCAGGAACCCGAGTTCAACGTGACGCTGTCCGCGGACGTGATCAGGGACCCGTCCGATCCCACGGCGGCCTGGCGCCCGATCACCCGAATCGAGGTCGCTTTCCAAGGCGACGCGCCGGCGCTGGCCGGCCACTTCGAATGGGTCGACCAACCGCCCAACGCCTCGACGTACGGCGACAAGATCGGCGCCTCGGAAAATATCGACGCGCAGGCATCCGCCCGGATCGGGGTCTTCCTCATCGGCATGACGTTCTTGCACCTGAAAAACGGGGGCGGAGAGCAAATCCCTCCGGAACCTGGCGAATCGAGCCGGCTTCGGATCCAGGCGCCTGCCGTCGTGGGCGGGCCTCGGCGCCTGACCATCCTGATCGGCGCCAAGACGGACGGCAGCTTGGAATTGCAAACGTACGACACCGCGAACCGCTGCGAGCTGTACGCGAAATTCCCCGCCGCCAACCACGGCGCCGCCCTGCTGAACCGGATGCCGCGGCCGGCCCGGGATCATCTCGACACGCTGGTCGAGCTGATCGCCATCGCCTTGAAAACGATGGACGCCCTGAAACAGGACCAGCCGGAATCGACCGAATTCCCGGCCATGGACCAGAGGCTCGACCTGGCGTCGCCGGAACGCAGCGCGGTGCAGCGGGTGGCCGGTCGCGAGCCCACCATCGACTGGACGGTCTGCCTGTCGGAGAAAACGAAGTTGGATTTCACCGATCCGAATCGGCCGGCGGGGGTGGCGCGTCCGGTGATCGGCATGACCGTCGACGCCCACCAGCGGAATCGGACGCTGTCCGGCCACTTGGAATGGATCGGCGAGCCGCCGGGCGAAGAATTCGCCCGGTGGGTCGGCCGCCTGCCGGACGCCGATGCGCAGGCGTCGGCCCGAAAAGCGCTCTTCTTCCTCGGGAAAGCGCTCCCGAAGCTGGACGAAAGCAGCGGGGAAGCGATGGCGCCCCGTCCGGACGAAGCCGGCCGGATCAAACTGACGTTGCCGTCGCCGACGCCGGGAAGCCCCGCCCCCGCGACCGTGGAAATCGGCTACCGGAACGACGGCGGCTTGCAGCTGGAAGCGCATCACTCCGGGTTCAACCGCACGTTGGCGGCACAGTTCACCCCCGGCGCACCGCAATTGCTGAAGTCTTTGCCGGAGGTCTTCGAAAATCTCCAGGTGCTGAGCTATGCCTGCGCGCTGCTGTGGCAGTCGATCGCGGATACCCCCCTCCTTGAAGGCATGCCGGGCGAAACGCGGCACTTGAAGCACCCCGCGTTCCTCGACGTCGCGCTGCAACAGCAGCTCCGTGAGTTCAAAAGCGAGAACCGCGCATTCGCGGACTTGACGGACGCCGCCCTCATGGAATCCGTCCTCGGCGCGCCGCAATGGAGGTCGAAATTGCAACTCGCGATGGATCGGTTCGGCAACGAGCTGGAAGTCCACCTCGCGCCTGGCTTCATCCGGGGCGGGCCGAACCCGAGCCAGGCGATGGGCATCACGATCAAATCGATCACGGACGGTCAATCCCTGCATGGCCATTTCCAGTGGATGGGCCAGCCCCCCATGGACGAGGACGCGATCCAGGAGGCGCTGCTCCGCATCGGACTGGCGTTCGGGAATTTGCCCCTGGCCACCGGCAACGAGTCGCCTCCCTTGCCGGGCGAACGCAAGAGGATGACCCTCGCCCTTCCGGGACCGGAGAACCAACCAGGACGCCGTTTTTCCGCCGAGCTCGCCGTCAGCGGAGACGGCAACACCGTGAACGCGGAAATCACCGAGGTCGACGGCCGAGGCCGCTTGAGGGTCGAGTTCAGCAACGATTCGAGCGCCGCCGCCTCCACGCAAGGGCAATTGCGCGAACGCCACGCGAAATCCAACAAGATGGTGCTCGATACCCTGGCCAACCACCAGGGGCTGCTCACGGGCGCGAACACGCCGCTGACGCCCGCGGACGAGCAGAGCTTGCTGGAACTGAAGCGTTTCACCGAACACCTGCAGGCCAGCGACGGGCCGTCGTTGCATGAACTGCTCGAGCGCAAGGCCGGCGGCGACGACGCGCTCTTCTCGGAACATGTCGGGCGCCATTGGGTCGCCCAAGCCAGGCTCGCCAAGGGCGCCGCGGCGACGCCGTCGCCGGGGTCGCCCACGCTCGAACAACGGCGTGCGGCTTTCATCGGCGGGATCGAGAAAGCGATTCGCCTGTTCATGACGGTTCCCGTGGCGGCGGGCGACGTCGACCAACCGGAAAAAGACTTGGTCGTCCCCAAGACGGCGGAGGGACAGCGGCAGCTGGAGAACTTGGAGAAAGTCCTCTGGTGCATGGTGCCGCAGTTGAAGGATCGCGCCTTGCACGCCCCGTCCCGCGGCGCGCCCGCTCCACTGCTGGACCGGCCGTTGCCCCTGCGCATGTCGGCCTCCGCCGGGGCCGCCCCCGTAGGCGCGGCGGCCACGCCTGACTACCTGGTGTACCTCTGCATGCAATCCGGGAACGACGGCCTCGCCCCGCGCATCGCGGGCCTCCACGGCGAGCCCGCGGCGGTCTCCATGACCATCGACTCCGGCACCGAGCGGATCTCATCGGGCCATTTCGCGTGGACCCGGATGCCACACCCCCGGGCGTACGCCGACATGGCCGGCCCGATCGATGGCGCAGAAGGGCCGGCCAGCCACGCGCTCGCGCTCTTGGCCAAAGCGTTCGCCCAAAAACGGTTCGGCCGCGGCCGAAACGTTCAGCCGCGCCCGGATGAAATCGGCAGGGTGATGTTGGCCCTGCCGGAAGTGGCGGGCGCTCCCGCGCGCTATGTCTTCGAACTCGGATTCCGCAAGAACGGCGGCTTGCACCTGCAGGTGCGCGACACGGATCCCGCAGGCGGCACGCTGGTGGCGGCATTCGCCCCTGGGGCCTTGCGATTGCTGAAATCATCGCCGTAGGCCGCGGAAAGCTTGCGGTTGCTGTCCACCAGAGCGACGAAATCATCGTGGCGGATCGGGTCGAGTTCGGGCCAGGAAACCGAAGCCGCCTCCGTGCACGGAGCCTCGTCGTCGTCTTCGGCGATGCGGGC
>JBEVLR010000095.1:0-4147 GCA_040509075.1 Burkholderiaceae bacterium
GGCGCTCACGAGTCAACCTCCGCCCTGCGGGCCGCAGGGCGAGCGCCTGCGGGCGGCCGTTCCTTCTTCTTGAACATCTCCAGCATCCGCCGCGTGACGAGGAAGCCGCCGAACACGTTGACCGCGGCCAGCGCCACCGCCGACACGCCCATCGCCTTCGCGAGCGGCCCTTCGGTCAGGCCGGCGGCGAGCATCGCGCCGACGATCACGATCGCCGAGATCGCGTTGGTCACGGCCATCAGCGGCGTGTGCAATGCGGGCGTGACGTTCCAGACCACGTGGAATCCGACGTAGACCGCCAGCACGAAGATGATCAGGTTGACGACGGTGGGAGAGACGGCATCCATGGCGGAACTCCTCGAACGGGAAGCGGGAAAAGGTCAGGGCCGGCGCTTGAGCTCGCCGGCGTGGCTCATGAGGCACGCGGCCACGATGTCGTCGTCGAGGTCCAGGCGGAACGCGGCGTCCTGGTCCAGCACGAGCTTCAGGAAATCGAGCACGTTGCGCGCGTACAGCGACGACGAATCGGCGGCGACGAGCGCCGGCAGGTTGGTCTCGCCGACCAGCGTGACGCCGTGCTTGACCACGGTGCGGCCGGCCTCCGTCAGCGGACAATTGCCGTCGCCGCCCGCCGCGCCGCGGCCGGCGGCGAGGTCGACGATCACCGAGCCCGGCTTCATCGACTTGACCATCTCCTCGGTCACCAGCACGGGTGCAGCGCGGCCGGGGATCAGCGCGGTCGCGATGACGACGTCGGCGAGCGCGACGCGCTTGGCCACTTCGGCCCTCTGCCGATCCAGCCAGGCCTGCGGCATCGGCCGCGCGTAGCCGCCGACGCCCTCGGCCGCTTCCTTCTCCTCGGGCGTCTCGGTGGGCACGTCGATGAACTTGGCGCCCAGCGATTCGACCTGCTCCTTGACGGCGGGCCGCACGTCGGTGGCCTCGATCACCGCGCCCAGCCGTTTCGCCGTGGCGATCGCCTGCAGTCCGGCGACACCGACGCCCAGCACCACGACGCGCGCCGCCTTGACGGTGCCCGCGGCGGTCATCAGCATCGGGAACAGGCGCTGGTACTTGTCGGCGGCGATCATCACGGCCTTGTAGCCGGCGACGTTGGCCTGGCTGCTGAGGACGTCCATGCCCTGCGCCCGCGTGCTGCGCGGCGCCGCCTCCAGCGCGAACGCGGTGAGCCTGGCGTCGGCCAGCTTGCGCAGCCCGTCGCGGTCGAACGGATTGAGCATGCCCACCAGCACCGCGCCCGGCTTCATGAGCCCGAGTTCGTCGGCCAGCGGCGCGCGCACCTTCAGCACCAGATCGGCGCCGAGCGCCGCGACGCGGTCCACCATGTCCGCGCCGGCCGCCGCGTAAGCCTCGTCGGTGGCGCTGGCCGCCAGGCCGGCGCCCGACTGCACGCGGACCGCATGACCCTGCGCCTTCAGCTTCTTCAGGGTCTCGGGGGTCACGGCCACGCGCGTCTCGCCCGCTGCGGTTTCCAGCGGAACACCGATCAACATGGAAGTCTCCTCGTCAACGGCAGCCGTCATCGATGCGAACCGCTCGTGGCGCAGCTTACACAAAATCCGGGCCGTCCCGCCCCGCACTGCGGGTCAACCCCGAAGCCGCCGACCGGCTTCCGTACAACACCCGGCGCTGCGGACACCGCTTTTCGCTGGCGGCCGCGTCTCGGCGACGCCACAATCGCCGTCCATGGGAAGAGACCGCTGGAAACCGAGCGTCACCGTCGCGGCCATCATCGAAAAAGATGGGCGCTATCTGATGATCGAGGAGATGACGCGGGACGGGCTGCGCCTGAACAACCCCGCCGGCGGCCTCGAACCCGGCGAGGCGATCCTCGACGGCGCGAAGCGCGAAGCGCTCGAGGAAACCGCGTGCCATTTCACGCCCGAGGCGCTGCTGGGCGTCTACCTCGCCCGCAACCCCGACATCGCCGCCGGCCCCGGCAACACCTACCTGAGGTTCGCGTTCTGCGGCACCGCCAGCGACCCGGTGCCCGGACAAGCGCTCGACAGCCCCGTCGTCCGCACGCTGTGGATGACGGCCGACGAGATCTTCGCCGCGAAGGACCGCATGCGCGGCCCGCTGGTGCTCCAGTGCATCGCGGATCACCGCGCCGGCCGCCGGTTGCCGCTGGACATCCTTTACACCCACCCCAGCGTCTGGAATCCCGACGTGGACAATGGAACCTCGGAGCCGGAAGGCCCCTGACTCCTCCATCCACCGGGAAAAATGTTGAATTCCAAGCGCAAGGCGAAAGCCCGCGGCCGCAGCGAGGCCGCATCCCCCTGGGGGGTCGGCGGCGGGCGCCCATCGACGGGGGAGCGCCGGTGATGCGGGTGGCGGTCGGCCTGTCCGGCGGCGTCGATTCGGCGGTCACGGCCTGGCTGCTGAAGCGCCAAGGCCACGAAGTCGTCGGCATCTTCATGAAGAACTGGGAAGACGACGACGGCGACGGCTACTGCTCGTCGCGGCAGGATTTCCTCGATGCCGCCAGCGTGGCCGACGTGCTCGGCATCGAGATCGAGCACGTCAACTTCGCCGCCGACTACAAAGACCTCGTGTTCGCCGAGTTCCTGCGCGAGCACCAGGCCGGCCGCACCCCGAATCCCGACGTGCTGTGCAATGCCGAGATCAAGTTCAAGGCCTTCCTCGACCATGCGATGCGGCTGGGCGCCGAGCGGATCGCGACGGGCCACTACGCCCGCGTCCGCCGCAACGGCGCGACCGGCCGGCACGAGCTGCTGAAGGGCCTGGATCCGGGCAAGGACCAAAGTTATTTCCTGCACCGGCTGGACCAGGCGCAGCTCGCGCGGACGCTGTTCCCGGTCGGCGAACTGCGCAAGACCGAAGTCCGGCGCATCGCCGACGAGATCAAGCTGCCGAACGCGCGCAAGAAGGATTCGACCGGCATCTGCTTCATCGGCGAACGGCCGTTCCGGGAATTCCTGAACAAGTACCTCGCGCACGACCCCGGCCCGATCCTGGACGATCGCGGCCGCCGGCTCGGGGAGCACGTCGGCCTGAGCTTCTACACGCTCGGCCAGCGCCAGGGGCTCGGGATCGGCGGCGTGAAGGACGACAAGGCCAAGCGGGGCGGCGCGCGCGGCGGAGGCGACCATGCGCCGTGGTTCGTCGCCCGCAAGGAGCTCGACACGAACACGCTGCGCGTCGTGCAGGGCCATGACCATCCGTGGCTGCTGTCGCATCGCCTGACCGCCGCCGATGCGAGCTGGATCGCCGGCGCCGCGCCGCCGGCGGCCACGCTGGCCGCGAAATCGCGCTACCGCCAGGCCGATGCGGCCTGCCTGCTCGAGCCCGAGGCCGGCGGCGCCAGGTCGTTCGCGTTGTCGTTCGAAACCGCGCAATGGGCCGTCACGCCCGGCCAGTCGGCCGTGCTGTACGACGGCGACGTGTGCCTGGGCGGCGGCGTGATCGATTCGGCGCAGGCGCCGGCCTGAATCGATCGCGCCGCTTGGTCGCCACCCGGTGGCGCGAACCGCGGCGGACGCGCGCGCGTCCGATTCGCCGGGGACGCCAAGCATTCGGGCCGTCGCCGATGAAACGGGCGGGCGGCGCGCAGACTTTCCGCAGCGTCGAGATCGCAGCCGCCCCGTCCACCATGCCTCCCGTCACGCGCCGACAAACTATCCCGCCGGAATCGGGCGGCGGCGTCGCGGACGCGGGCCCCACCTCAAACCTGCGCCGCAGCCCCCGGTTCCCCACCAGAGAGCAGGCGCGGCCGCCCAAGCGGGCCCTGAACGCCTTGCTGGGCGAGCTGCCGCAACGAACGGCGAAGCGGACGCGAGCCGTGCGGTCGCACGACGCCGCGTCGACTCCGCCGCCGAAGGGCGCCTCCAAGGACGGCGCGGCGGAATTCGATTTCTTCCACTACCGCAATTTCGGCGTGGGCACCGACGATTGGCGGGGCTCCTGGTTCCGATCGACAGGCGGAAAGATCGGCGATTCGGTGTTCAAGCCCCTGGACATCGACGCTCCCCGCCCGGACGTACGACACCGAAACCTTCGACTTGCGCGGCCGGAACCTGACCGTCAAGGACTTCTATGGGCTGATCGTCGGGCTGGCCAATGAAAGGGGAGGATGGGTGAGCCCCGGCGCTCTCGGCTGCCG
>JBEVLR010000096.1:0-8184 GCA_040509075.1 Burkholderiaceae bacterium
ATCGTAATCCCGATACCCATTGTGGAACCATCCTGATTCGGCGTCGGCGACCTGGCCGGGGAAGCGGGGGGAGTAGGTGAAGACGCCCAGGCCGTTCGGGTTGGCGTCGGGTGGCGTTTGGCCGAAGGGTTCCGGGCTGTCCCAGCGCCACAGGATGGCCTGGTCGGCCGGGCGCACGATGACGCGGGCCGTGTTCAGGTGGTCGGCGTAGACGTAGCTGACCGTGGTCTGGTTCAGGGCCGGCTGCGTCAGCACGGCGATCGGCAGGTCGCCGAGGTAGACGGTTTCGTAGAGGGCCTGGCCGCTGGCGTCGTACTCGCCCACCAGGCGTCCGGCGTCGTCGTGGACATAGTATGCGGTGCCCGTCGGGACGACGGCGCTGGGGCCGGTCTTGACGGTGCGCTGCTCGAGCCCGTTGATCAGGTAGCTCACCGTGTGGCCGTCGCGGGCCTGGCGGCTCAGGCGGCCGCGCGCGGAGTAGGTTTCGGTGCCGCCCTGGCCTTCGCCGCTCAGGTGGCCGGCCGCGTCGTAGGTCTGCGCGTTGGCCGCGCCCGCGGCGGTGGCCACGTTGGTCAGGCGGTTGCTGGTCGCGCTGACGGTGCTGGCGTAGGTCGTGCCGTTGATCGTCGACTGCGTGCGGTTGCCGCTGGCGTCGTAGGCGTACCCGTAGGCGTTGCCCGCGTTGCCCGCGCCCGGCGTCGCCGCCGTCAGCCGATCCAGGCCGTCGAGGCTGAAGCGCTGATCCCCGCGCCCGGACGGGGTGTGGCTGTAGCCGATGATCCGCCCGGCCGCGTCGACGCCGAGCGTGCGCATCACGCCGGCCGACGCCCCGGTGCCCGCCGGGTTGCCCAACGGGTAGCTGACCAGCCGGCCGTTGCCGTCGAAGCCGCGTTGGCTGACCACGCCGCCGACCCCCCACGCCCAGCTGCGCGGCTGGTGGGCGGCGGTGTAGCTCAGGCCGCTCAGGATCGGCGTCACCACCCCGTCGGCGCCGGTGACTTGCACGTCGTCGACGCGGCCGGCCGCGTCGTAGCCGTAGCGGATGCGGGCGCCGCTCGGGTAGCGGATCGTCTGCGGCTTGCCGGTGGCCGGGCCCGTGGTGCCCCAGGTGGTGGCGATCGTGAACGGCGGGGCCGCGGGGCCCGTCGTCTGCGTCTTGCTCGTGACGCGGCCCAGGCCGTCGTAGCTCCAGCGCGTCGTGCCCGACTCGTCGACCATCGTCGTCAGGTGGCCCCGGCCGGCGTTGCCGCCCGCCGTCTCGTCGTAGGTGAAGGTCGTGCCCACGCCGCCATCGAAAGTGATCGTCTTCGGGCGGTCGAGCGCGTCGTAGGTGAAGGTGGCCGTGCGCCCGCGCGCGTCCCGGCGCGTGTGCAGCAGGCCGTCGTCGTAGAACGTGGCGGTCGTCAGCCCCGTGTCGGGGCTGCTCTGGGCGGTCGTGTTGCCCAGGCCGTCGCTCGAATAGGCGGTGGTCAGCCCGCGCGGGTCGGTGACGGTCGTGGGCTGGTCGCGCAGGTCGTGGCCCAGCTGCACGACGGGCGCGGCCTGGCCCGGGGCGGGTGCGGGGGACGCGATCTTGACGGGGCGCGCCAGGCCGTCCCAGGTGGGGCGGGTGGTGGCCGCGTTGGCGTCCACGGCCTGCGTCAGGTGGCCTTGGGCGTCGTATTGGTAGCTCCACTGCAGCGCGGCGGTGGCCGGCGCGGTGGCGGTGGCGCCGACGTGCACCAGCGCGGGCGTCGACGTGCTGGTGGCGTGGCCCGCATCGCCGGCGTAGCGGGCCGCCAGGGGGTGCAGGCCGTCGGCCAGCGTCTGGCGCCAGGTGGCCTGGCCGCCGACGACGGGGACGGTGTGCAGCGCGGTGGCGCCGTCGAAGAAGGTGACGGCCCCGCCGGGCGGGCCGGCGCCCTGGATCGTCGCGGTGAGGGTCACCGCGGTGGCGGGCGTGGCGGCGGCGGGGGACGCGGTCAGCGTCGTCGTGGTGGGGGCCGCGGTCACGTTGACGGTGGCCTGGGCGGCGCTGGGGGCGTTGCCCGGGTCGCCCGGGTAGGCGGCGCCGTAGACGTGGCCGGCCGCGGTGGCCGGGGTCACGTCCAGCGTGGCCTGGCCGTTGATCAGCGGGACGGGCGCGCCCAGGTCGGCGGCGCCGTCCTTGAACTGCACCGCGCCGGTCGGGGCCGCGCCGCGAACCTGGGCCCGCAACGTGAGCGCGCGCCCGGCCGGGCTCGGGTTGGCGCTCGGGGTCAGCGTCGTGGTGGTGGCGGCGGCAGCAGCAGCGGCCCGCACCCCCACCGCGGGCGGGGCCGCCTGGGCGGGCACCGGCCACGCCCCGAACAGGCCCAGCCCGCACACGGCAAGGAGGGCCGCCCGCCGGATCGGGGCGCCAACCTTCCCGGTCTTCCCGGCCTTCCCGGTCTTCGGTGCCACGGCGGGCGCGGTCTGGAAAAACAACATGGCGGCACGGCGGCTTGCAACGAGGCCTCCATTGTTCGGATCAATCTCGAAACCTCACCCGCGCATTCGGCGCGATAAACCGGTCGAATGGCGTGGGCGGAGGGCGCCGCATCGACGAACCGGGGAAACAGGGGGGATTGGACGGTGGCGACGCGGGCCGGGAAGGCGGCAGGAACTACCATGTCGCCCGCGATATGCATCGACAAAGGTTCCCCATGATCAAACAGCCGCTGAAGGCATTCGTCCTGTTTTTCCTGTGGGTTGCGCTGATCGAAGACACCGGCCTCTTCCTGATGTCGTGGCTCGCCCCCGACGCCTGGTTCCACGGGTTCCATCAAAGCGAACCCGCCGGATTGGACCTGGCGTTCCTGCGCCGCTCGGGCGGCCAGTGGGCCGCGTTCGCGCTTGCCCAGGCGATCGCGTTGCGGCGCTGGCGCGCGCAGCCGCTGTGGTTGGTGATGGTCGCCGGCGCGCGGTTCTCCGACCTGTTCACCGACCTGTCGTACGTGCTGACGGCGCCGTCGCTGACGACGTTCGGCTGGATCGCGCTGGTGCCGCCGCCGCTGCTGAACCTGATCTTCATCGTGGTCATGTTGCTCGGCTACCGGCAGGCGACCGCACCGGCCCTGGCCGCGCCGCGCTGAAATTCGGGCTCACGATGGGCGCCCGCCTCGCCCTGGGCCTGGCCGGCCGCAGGCGCTGCGCGGTCTGCAGCCTGCCTTCGGCCGCCTGCCTCTGCAGGTTCGTGCAGCGCGCCGACAACCCGTGCCAGGTGCTGATCCTGCAACATCCGCTCGAGGCGCGGGAATCGAAAGGATCGACTCGGCTGTTGAACCTGTGCCTCGCGCGATGCCGGGTGGCGGTGGGCGAGGTCTTCGATCCTGCGGCGCTGGACGCCTGGCTGCATTTCGACGGGAGGCGCAGCGTGCTGCTTTACCCGGGCGACACGCCGGGCCCCATCGGCGAACTTGCGCGACCAGCGGACATCGGCCGCACGGTTCAGCTGGTCGTGCTGGACGGGACGTGGCGCAAGAGCCTCAAGATGCTGATGTCGAATCCTTTGCTGCAGGCTTTGCCGCGCCTGTCGCTGCAGCCCGCCGACCCGAGCCGCTATGGCGCGCTGCGCAAAGCCCGCCGCGCTTCGCAGTTGAGCACGCTCGAAGCCACCTGCGAGGCGCTGGCCTTGCTGGACGGGAATCCGACGCGTTATGCGCCGGTGTTGCAGGCGTTCGAGCGTTTCGTCGCGGATCGCATGGCCCGCGCGCCATCGCGACCGGAGCCGGGCGCATCGCCCGAGTGACGCCCGAACGGCAAAAGGCCGCCGCCCCTTGAAGGGACGACGGCCTCATGCGCCGAACCCGGGCTCGTCGGGACCCGGACTGGCGATCTCTCTCTCAGTGCTTTGCGCCCGCTCAGTTCCGGTCGGCGCGCGGAGCCGGCGTCGGCGAGGTGTCGGCGGACATCTCGCGGCTGTTCGAGTTGCTGCCGTTGGCCGACGACGCGTTGTCGGTGTTGGCGGAGCTCGTGCCCGAATTCGACTTCGAAGAGGAATTCATCGGTTGGTCAGGGTACGTCGCGGAATTGCTGTTCGTGCCCGACGGGTTGTTCGCGT
The DNA here is from genome assembly GCA_040509075.1 of Burkholderiaceae bacterium. Taxonomy (GTDB): domain Bacteria; phylum Pseudomonadota; class Gammaproteobacteria; order Burkholderiales; family Burkholderiaceae_C; genus Scleromatobacter. The sequence continues at coordinate 4,061 of JBEVLR010000096.1, forward strand.
CCGACGACGTGGCACTCGACTGGGCCCAGGTCGCGCCGACCGCGGCCGCCAGCGCGGCCGCAGCGGCCGTCGCCATCAACTTCGTTTGAAACTTACGCATGTGAATCTCCTGTTTGAATGGATATGGCCTTGTTTGCTTGCCAAGACCGAGGCCCTTGGAATCTGGCAATGCGGGTGCCACGTCTGTAAAGAAACAATGCCTGGGCACGACTCGCAACCAAAGCGCTCGGCGAGCTCGTGCCCGGCCGCGCACGGAACTTTCGCGGCCGGGCGGCGGGCGCCCGGCTCGCCCCGGTCGCCGGGCCGCGAAAACCCGCCGCCGCGCCGACGGCCAAACTCTGCGAGCATGTCGACTCCTCGGCGATGACCGCCGCGGCCAAGGATGCGGAGCGAGCGATGGAATGGACCCATGACCTGATCGTCATCGGCGGTGGTTCGGGCGGCGTGGCCGGATCGCGCCGCGCCTCCGCGCTGGGCGCGAAGGTGGCGATCGTCGAGGCGGATCGCTTCGGCGGCACCTGCGTGATCCGGGGCTGCGTGCCGAAGAAGCTGATGATGTATGCCGCCGGCTATGCGCAGCAGTTCAAGGAGGCCGAAAGCTTCGGCTGGAACGGCGTGCAGGCGCGCTTCGACATGCCGCGCTTCGCCGATGCGAAGGCGGACGAGATCCAACGCCTCGAACGCCTTTACGACGACCTGTTGGCGAACGCCGGCGTGGAGCCGGTTCGGGGCCGCGGCCGGCTGCGGTCGGCCAACGAGGTCGAGGTCGGCGGCCGGCGCCTGGCCGCGCCGCGCCTGCTGGTCGCCACCGGCGGCTCGCCGTCCAACGACGCGTTCCCCGGCCTGGCCGCGGCGATGACCTCGAACGAAGTGCTCGACCTGCGCGAGGTGCCGGCTTCGCTGCTGGTGATCGGCGGCGGCTACATCGCGGTCGAATTCGCGAGCATCCTGACGGCGCTCGGCAGCCGCGTCACGCTCGCATACCGCGACACCTGGCCGCTGCGCGGCTTCGACGCGGAACTGCGCGGCCGCCTCGCGCTCGCGCTCGGCGAACGCGGCGTCACGCTCGCCTGCGGCGTGGCGCTGGAGCGCCTGGAACGCGACGCCGACGGATTCACGCTGCACCGCGCCGACGGCAGCCGGCTGCGCGCGCAAGCCGCGCTGAACGCGACCGGGCGGCGCCCGAACACCGCGGGCCTCGGGCTCGTGGAGGCCGGCGTCGCGCTGGATGCGCGCGGGGCGATCGCCGTCGACGCCGAAAGCCGCACCGCGGCGCCGACCGTCTGGGCCGTCGGCGACGTGACCGACCGCGTCAACCTGACGCCGGTGGCGATCGCCGAAGCGCGCGCATTCGCCGACACCGAGTTCGGCGCCGACGCGAAACGCGTCGATCACCGCGTCGTCGCCAGCGCCGTCTTCACCGATCCGCCGATCGGCACCGTCGGGCTGACCGAAGCGCAGGCGGCGCAGCGCGGCCCGGTCGACATCTACACGGCCGATTTCCGGCCGATGAAGACGGCCTTCGCGCAAGGCACACAGCGCGCATGCATGAAACTGGTCGTCGACGGGCTCGACCAGCGCGTGCTGGGCGTGCACATGATCGGCCCCGACGCGCCGGAGATCGTCCAGTGCCTCGCCGTCGCGGTGACCTGCGGCGCGCGCAAACGCGACTTCGACCAGACCATCGCGCTGCACCCCACGCTGGCCGAGGAGTTCATGCTGATGCGCACGCCGACGCGCCGCGTCGCGCACCGGGCGGCGGCGACGCCTACCTGATCGCGGCGGCCGCCGCGCGGCGCGGCGCGACGAGCCGCTCGAGCAACCCGAACAGCCCCTGCGCCAGCAGCGCGAGCGCCGCCGACGGCAGCGCGCCGGCCAGCAACATCGCGTGGTCGTTCAGAGCCAGCCCCGTGACGATGCGTTCGCCGAGGCCTCCGGCGCCGACGAAGGCGGCGATCGTCGCCGTGCCGACCGTGATCACGGCGGCGGTCTTCACGCCGGCCAGGATGGTGGGCGCGGCCAGCGGCAGGTCGATCGCGCGCCAGCGCTGGGAGGGCGTCAGCCCGAGCGCGATGCCGGCCTCGCGCAGGCCGGACGGCACCCCGCCGAGGCCCGTCGCCGTGTTGCGCACGATGGGCAGCAGCGCGTACAGCGTCAGCGCGACGAGCGCGGGCGCCATGCCGATGCGGCCCAGCAGCGGGATCAGCAGCGCCAGCAGCGCCAGCGACGGGATCGTCTGCAACAGGCCGACGACGGCCATCACGGCCCCTTCGCTGCGCGGGCGCGCCGCCGCCAGCGCGCCGAGCGGCACGCCGATCAGCGCCGCGCAGGACACGGCGACGCCCACCAGCAGCAAATGCTGGCCGAGCAGGCGGGGCAGGTCGTCGGCGAACAGGCGGTCGCGCCAGCGCGCACCGTCGCCGGCCGGCGCGGGCGCCCGCGCGATCGCCGCCGGGGAGCTCGCCGCCGCCGCGACGGTTTCTTTCGGATCGATGCGCCCGGCCATGAAATCCCGGGCGATGGCGGTGAAGGGTTCGTGGCGCGATTCGGCGCGCGCGTTCATCGCGATCATCGTCGCGACGTCGATGCGGCCGGCCAGCTGGCCGATCGCCCGCCAGGCGGCCGGATGGCGGGCGGCGGCGTCGAGCCTGTACAGCAGCACCGCGCCGTAATCCGGGAAATAGCCGCGGTCGTCGGCGAGCACGGCCAGATGGCGCGCGGCGATCTGCGCGTCGGTCGCGTAGACGTCGGTGACGGCGATCCGGCCGCCGTCCATCGCGTCGTACGACAGGCCGTGGTCGATGCCGATCGGCCGCTGCGCCAGGCCGTACCGCAACGAGAGCCCGGGCCAGCCGTCGCGGCGGCCCAGGAATTCGTGCGACAGGCCCAGCACCAGGCCGGGGTGCGCCGCGAGATCGCTGATGCGGGCGATGTGCAGGCGCTGCGCGACGTCGGCCCGCATCGCCAGCGCGTAGCCGTTCGAGAACCCGAACGGCAGATCGAGCCCCAGGCCCTGCGCGGCGAGTTCGCGCGCGATGTCCGCGCGGCCCACAGGCGCGCGGTGGCCCAGGATCTCGGCGGCGATGGTGCCGAGGTATTCCGGATACGCGTCGATCGCGCCCGCCTTCAGCGCCGCGAGCACCACCGCCGTGCCGCCCAGCCCTTCGCGATGTTCGGCCGGGCCCGCGGCGGCGGCCGTCAGGCGGACGATCTCGCCGAGCACGTACGATTCGGTGAAGCGCTTGGAGCCGACCACGAACGCCGCGCGATCCCCCGCTGCGCCGTCCGACGCCGGCGCGGCGGCGCGGCCGCGCGGCACGCCGTCGACGAGATCGGCCGCGCGCGCGGCGGGGCTCCCGGCCGCCGCCAACACCTGCACCAGCATCGACGCGGCGATGAATCCGTGCGCGCCCCGGAACCTGGCTTGTTTCATGCGGCGCCCGTGGGCAGTTGAAAAGAAGGCGATCCTCGCACGCGCCGGGGGCCGCCGCGTCGCGTGCGCGAAAATGCGGCAACCCCTTCGAGACGCCGCCGCCAGGCGGCCCACGCCGTGCCCATCGACCTCCCCTCTCCTGCGACGGCCGCCGACGCGCCCGCGCTCAACGCCGGCAGCGGCGCGCTCGCCGATCTGGCGCGGCGCGAACGCTTTTTCGACGCCCTGGCGCGAGGGCTCGCGGACGGCAGCGTCAGCCGCGTGCTCCTGAGCAAGCCGCTGGTCAAGGAAGGGGATCTCGAGCGCGTCTGGGCACGCCCGCTCACGCTGCGCGGCCAGGCCTGCTTGAGCATCGTCTACCAGCACCGGACGAAAGACGTGACGAAGAACGAGCCGCTCGCCATGGCCCTGGAAACGATCGCGGCGCTGGTGGGCACGCGGTTCGCGCACGCGCACCTGTTCGCGGGTGCGGCCGGACTGCAGGTGTTGATGCCCCGCATGGGGCGCTATGCGTTGTGCCGCGCGCGCGCGGACGAGCCGCCGGCCGGCGAAGACGCCGCGCGCCCGGCGGACGACGGCGCCCCGGCGACCGAGGCCGACGCACGGCACGATCGGCCCAAGCGGCGCCTGCTGAGCCTGTCCGCGCCGTTCCTGACCGCGCTCGGCGTGACGACCGAGCGCCGGGAACTCG
>JBEVLR010000097.1:0-3588 GCA_040509075.1 Burkholderiaceae bacterium
CGGGATCCGGGTCACCGGAGGTCGCCGTCGGGCGGGGGCGCGGCGCCGCCATCCCGGCCGACGCTCGCCGCGCCGCCCGCCGACGCGGTGGCGATGCAGGCGATCGCCAGCCACTGCGCGCCGCTCAGGCGCTCGCCCAGCACGACGAAGCCGCACAGCGCGCCGGCCGCCGGCGACGCGCTGACGAGGATGCCGAACACCCGGCGCGGCAGCCGGCCGAGCGCGAGCATCTCGAACGAGTAAGCCACCGCGCTCGACAACAAGGCCACGCCCAGGCCCGCGAGCAGCACGCGCGGCGCGAACATCGCCGCTCCCGCCCGCGCCAGGCCGATCGGCACCGCGAAAGACGCCGCCACCACCATCCCGAGCGACGCCGCCTGGCCGTCGGCGAGCGCGGACACGCGCTTGCCGAACACGATGTAGAAGGCCCACGACGCCGCCGCACCGAACGCGAACGCGACGCCGGCCTGGTCGAGCGCGCCCGCGCGCCAGGCCGGCGCGTCGACCGGCAGCAGCAACCACAAGCCGAACGCGGCGAGCGCCACCCACGCGGCATCGAACCAGCGGCGCGAGCCGGCCAGCACGACGGCGAGCGGCCCGATGGCTTCGATCGCGGTCGCCAGGCCGATCGGGATGCGGCCGAACGCGTGATAGATGCACAGGTTCATGCTGCCCAGCATGACGCCGAACGCGACGAGCGGGCCGACGTCGCGCTTGGCGATCGGATGGCGCCACGGCCGCCAGAACGCGAGCAGCGCGAGCGCCGACAGGCCGATGCGCAAGGCCGCCGTCCCGTCGACGCCGACGACGTCGAACAGCCGCTTCGCGAACGCGGCGACGCGCGGTCATGAAGCGCCCACCGCGCCGCGCCGGATCAGCCGAAGCGGAAGCTCGAGACGGTGATGCCGCCGAAGAACTCGCGCTCGTGATAGACGCGCACCGCCGCCTCGTCCTGCGCCGCGCCGACGGCCACCATCAGCGGCAGCAGATGCTCCTCGCGCGGGTGGGCGAGGCGCGCGGCCGGCGCGGTCTCCCAGGCCGCCAGCGCGTTCGACCGCGCCGTCGCGTCCCGCAGGGCCAGCGTGTCCTGCAGCCAGGCGTCGAACGCCGCCGACGGCGCGCGCGCGGCCGGCCCGAAAGCGCGCAGGTTGTGGTAGCTGAGGCCGCTGCCGATGATCAGGACGCCCTCGTCGCGCAGCGGAGCGAGCGCGCGTCCGAGCGCGAGATGCGCCTGCGGATCGAGGCCGTGCTTGAGCGACAGCTGAAGCGTGGGGACGTCGGCGCGCGGATAGATGATGGCCATCGGCGCGAACATCCCATGATCGAACCCGCGCCCCGCATCCTCGCGCGACGCGATGCCGGCCCGGTCGAGCGCCTGCCGCACCCGCCCCGCGACCTCCGGGGCGCCCGGCGCCGGGTAGGTCACGCGGTAGGTGAATTCGGGGAAACCGCCGTAGTCGTAGAGCATGCCGGGCGCGGGGTTGGTCTGCACCGTGAACTCCGGCGCTTCCCAGTGCGCCGACAGCATCAGCACGGCCGTCGGCGCGGCGCCGATGGCGGCCGGCATCCGCGCGAGGGATTCCTCGAGCCGGTCGTAGGCGCCGCCCAGCTGTTCCTTCATCCACGGCCAGGGCCCGCCGCCGTGCGAGATGAAGAACGTGGGAAACCTGCCAGCGGCCATGGGGGTGGATCCTGGAAACGTCGAAGGTCACCCGAGGATATCGGATCCGGCCGGGCCGCGCGGCGCGTCAATTTCCCGGGAAATCGGCGCCGAGGCTCAGCGCCCGCAGGCTCTCGATCTCGGCGAGCCGCTTCTTCAAGCGCGCGGTGACGGTTTCGACGCCGTAAGCGCCGAGCACGAGATGGCGCGGCGGCTCGGGCATTTCGCTGATCGCGATCATCGCCGCGCAGCCGCGCACCGGGTCGCCCGCCTGGGAACCGCTGTTGGCGGCGGTGGCCGCCAGGCGCGCGGCGGCGGTCTGCCCGTAGTCGGCGATGCGGCTGGGCGTCTGCTTCAGCGAACGCCCGGCCCAGTCGGTGCGGAACGGGCCCGGCTCGACGCAGCTGACCTTGATGCCCAGCGGCCCCACCTCGGCGGCCAGCGCGTCCGACCAGCCTTCGACCGCGTGCTTGCTCGCCGAGTAATAGCCCGAGCCCATGAAACCGACGAAGCCCGCCACGGACGAGAGGCTGATCACGTGCCCCTTGCGGCGCGCGCGCATGCCCGGCAGCACGGCGCGCGTCAGCGCGAAGAGGCCGAACACGTTGACGTCGAATTGCGCGCGGATCTCGCTTTCCACGCCTTCCTCGACCGACGACTGGTAGCCGTAACCCGCGTTGTTGACGAGCACGTCGATGCCGCCGAAGCGCTGTTGCGCCGCCTGCACGGCGGCGGCGACCTGCCCGGGGTCCGTCACGTCGAGCGGCAACGCCAGCGCGCGCTCGCCCGCGCCTTCGAGCAAGCCGTGGAGGCTGCGCGCGTCGCGCGCGGTGGCCGCCAGGCGCCAGCCGCGCGCGAGCACCTGCCGCGCCAGTTCGCGTCCGAAGCCGGTGGAGCAGCCGGTGATGAACCAGGCGGGCGGTGCGGCGCTGGAAGACATGTCGGGTCGCTTTCGTCGGAGTGGGAGGAAGGGTTCTACCACCAAGGGAAAGCCCGCATCGAAAGGTGCGGCGACGCTTTCCCGCGGCGCAGAATGACGCTTCCACCGCATTGCCCGGAATCGCCGTGACGCCGACCGCCCCGCCGAACACCGCTGCCCCCCGGCGCCCTGCTGCGCCGGATGTTCGACGCCGCGATCGCGTCCGCCCAGCCGGCGCTTTGCCTGCCGCCGCACCTGCCGGAGCCGCCGAAAGGGCGCACGGTGGTGATCGGCGCGGGCAAAGCCTCGGCGGCGATGGCGAGCGCGCTCGAGGCGCATTGGCCGGGCCCGCTGGAGGGCCTCGTGATCACGCGTCACGGCTACGAAACGAAGTGCGGGCGCATCGAGATCGCGCAGGCCGCGCATCCCGTGCCGGACGAAGCGGGGCGCCTCGCGTCGCAACGCCTCGCGGCCAAGGTCGGCGGGCTCGGGGAGGACGACTTGGTGATCGCGCTGATCTCCGGCGGCGGCTCGGCGCTGCTGGTCGCTCCCGCGCCCGGCCTCACGCTGGCGGACAAGCAGGCCGTCAACGCCGCGCTGCTGGCCAGCGGCGCGACGATCGGCGAAATGAACTGCGTGCGCCGCCACCTGTCGACGCTGAAGGGCGGCCGGCTCGGCGCGCTGTGCCACCCCGCCCGGCTCGTCACGCTGCTGATCTCCGACGTGCCCGGCGACGACCCGGCCGACATCGCGTCGGGCCCCACCGTCGGCGACCGCAGCACCTGCGCGGACGCGCTGGCCATCGTCGATCGCTATCGGATCGCGGTGCCGGCCGCCGTGCGCGCGACGCTGGCCGCAGGCGCCGGCGAATCGGTCAAACCGGGCGACGCGCGGCTCGCGCGCGGCACCTTGCGCATGATCGCCGCGCCGCAGATCGCGCTCGAGGCCGCGGCCCGCGTCGCGCGGGCCGAAGGCGTCGCGGCGCACATCCTCGGCGACAGCCTGGAAG
>JBEVLR010000098.1:0-5493 GCA_040509075.1 Burkholderiaceae bacterium
CAGCTTGCCGCCGGCGCCGCGGGGGGCGTCTCGGGTTTCCGTATTGGGTTGGGTGGGGGGGACCCCCGTTTTGTTGCCGGCGGTGGGCGGGGCTGCGCCCGCCCGCGCCCGCTCGCCGCGCGCGGCGGCGGTCGGATCGTCGCTGGCCTTGACGACGCGCTTGCCGCTGGTCATCTGCTCCTGCGTGTCGGCGAGGATGTCCTGGCGCGACAGCAGGTTGTTGATGGCGCCGTCGTAGGCGTTCGCGGTGGAGATGCGGTCTACCATGGTCGGATGATCCGGTGAATTCAATGGTTAGCGGCCGGCCACCTGGAGCAGCGTGTCGAAGACGGCCTGCGCGACCTGCAGCACTTTCGCGGCCGCTTGGTAGCCCTGCTGGAACTGGATCAGCCGCCCGGCCTCCTCGTCGAGGTTGACGCCGCTCCTGTCGGCCGCGGCGGCGGCGGCCTGGTCGGACGCCGCGGCGGAGATCGTCGACGACACCTTGGCCGCCTGCACGCGCACGCCGACGTCGGCCAGCGCGCTGGCGTAGGCGTCGGTGGCGGTTTCGCCGCCGGCCAACGAGCCGTCGACCTGCCTGCTGCGGCCGACGAAGCCCTCGTCGCGCAGCGCGACCATCGCCAGCGCGTTGCCGTTGTTGCTCTCGGGGTGCGCGGTCTTGGCCACGGAGATCGTGTCGCCGTCGGCCGGGACGCCGTTGAGCGTCATCCGGAAGCCGTTCATCGAGATCGGCTCGCCCGCCGTCCATCGGCCCGTGCCGCCGGAGGTCTCGCCGGTGGCCGCGTCGGTCAGCGTGTAAGAGTAGTCGCCGTCGGCCGAGGTGAACGTGATCGCCGCGGAGACGCCCGGGTCGTTGCCGGCGTCGACGACGCTCAGCTGGTCGACCGTCGCGGTTCCCTTGTTGTCCACGCCCATGACGGCCGTCTCGGGCGACGCGGCGGCCACGCCGTCCGGATCGTCAAGCACGCGCGCCATGCCCGTCGCGGCGCGGCCCACCGGCTGCAGCTCGAAACGGTCGCCGGGCCCCATCGCGGCGCCGCCGAGCGCGATCCGGAAGCCGTCCATGCTGTCGCCGAGCGCGGCGTTGTCGGTCAACCGCGTGTATTGGAACTGGCCCGACGAATCGGGCGCCATGCCGAACCGCACGCCGTCGGCCTCGCGCGTGACGACGTAGCTTCCGGCGTTGAGCGGATCGGCGGCCAGCGAATAGTCGCTCGCCTGCAATTGCGAGCCGTCGACGACGGTCACCGAGGCGGTGCTCGCGAACTCGCCGGTCGACGTGCGCGCGTTGAACGCGTTGGCGGTGGCGGTCGGCGCGCCGGTGGCGAAGATCGGGTCGCCGCTGCCGGCCGGCGTCGCGATGTCGATGCCGTAGCCCTGGATCTGGTTGACCCGCGCCGAGAAGGCGGCGGCCATCTGGCCGAGCTGGTTGCGCGCGTCGACCAGGTCCTCGTTCTGGTACTTCAGCAGGCCGCTGATCGAGCCGCCGAGCAGCAAGTCGGGCGACAGCGGGTGCTCGATGCCGCTGTCGCTGATCGACAGCGCGCAGCGGCTGCGGTTGTCGGGGTCGGCGTTGACGACGAGGGACTGCGCCTCGGTGCCCAGCACGAGGCGCTGGCCGCCGGCCACGAAGACGCCGACGGAGCCGTCGTCGGCCGGGATGGTCGACACCTTGACGAAGCCCCCGATCTGCTTGACGAGCTGGTCGCGCTGGTCGAGCAGGTCGTTCGGGGCCGCGCTGGTGCCGCGCAGCGCCGCGATCTGGCCGTTGATGGTGGCCACCTGCTTGGCGAGCGCGTTGACCTGCGCCACCTGGCTCTTGACGTCGGAGGTCACGCCGCTCTGCAGCGTGTCGATGGCGGCGCCCGCGGTCGAGAAGCGGTCGGCCACCTCGCTGGCGTCCGTCAGGATCACCTGGCGCGCCGACGAATCGCTCGGGCTGTTGGCCAGGTCGACGAACGCGTTCAAGAAATTGCCCATCGCCGCGCCGGCGCCGTTGTCGCCGGTGGGGAACACGTTCTCGAGCTGCTGGATGTTTTGCGACCGCGCGTCGTCCATGGCCGACAGCGAACTCGCGGCCGCGGCCTGCTTGGTCAGGAACGCGTCGTTCGCGCGCTGCACCGTGACGACGTCGACGCCTTTGCCGAAGAAGCCGGCGCCCGTGTCCTGGCCGCCGGAGGAGGCCAGGTCGACCGTCTGGCGCGAATAGCCCGGCGTCTGCGCGTTGGCGATGTTGTGGCCCGTCGTCTGCATCGACGCGTAGTTCGCGAACATCGCGCGCAGGCCGATCGACATCAATGCCGACGAGCTCATGCCTGCCCTCCTTCGAATTTCCTTCGCGCCGACGAAGCCGCCGCCGGGCGCGCGACGGGCGAGCGGCCGCCGCGGCTGCGGCTGCGCCGAACCGCCTGGGGCGCCCACCCGAAGGCGTCGCGGGGCGGGCTCATGCCATCGCGCGTTGGACGCGCTGGGTGGTGTGGATCATCTTCGCGAGCTTTTCGGCGTAGGCCGGATCGGTCGCGTATCCGGCCTTCTGCAGTCCTTTGGCGAAGCCGGCGGCGTCGTTGCCGGCGGCCACGACCGCGGCGTAGCGCGGGCTCTTCTTCATCGTGTTCGCGTAGTCCGCGAACGATTCGGCGTAGCTGGCGTAGGCGCGGAAGCTGCGCGTGACCTTGTGCGCCTTGCCGCCGATGTACTCGGTGGTGGTGGTTTCGGTGGTCGCGCCCTTCCAGCTCGGGCCGGCCTTGATGCCGAACAGGTTGTAGGAGGTCGTGCCGTCGGCGTTGCGGATCTCCTTGCGGCCCCAGCCGGTCTCGTGCGCGGCCTGCGCGATCATGAAGGTGGCCGGGATGCCGGTCTCCTTCTCCGCGGCGGCGGCGGCGCCCTGGTGCGCGTTGACGAACGCGGCGGCGGCCTTCTGCGGCAGCGCGACCGGCGCGGCCCCGGCCAGCGGATCGGCCGGCGCGGGGTTCGCGCTGACCGGCTTGGAGCCGACGCCCTGCGCCACGCCCATCTGGCGCTCGAGCTGGCGCGCGATGACGTCCGACAGGCCGCCCGGCTGGCCGGCGATCTTCTGGGCCCATTGCGCGTCGAGCATCTCGTTGCCCATCTTCGAGCCTTCGTTGTCCATCGGGTCGGCCGCCAGGGTCGATTCGCGCATGCTCTTGAGCAGCTGCTGCGTGAACATCGTCTCGAACTGCTTGGCGGCTTCGCGCACCGCGGCCTTCGGATCCTTCTGCGCCTGGACCCGAAGGTCCTGCAGCCCGCCGCCGAGGTTCAGCGACGCGGTGGACGGTATGTTGGCGCCGCTCATGATCAGATGACTTCGATCTCGGCGTTCAGCGCGCCGGCGGACTTCATCGCCTGCAGGATCGCGAGCAGGTCCTGCGGGGTCGCGCCCAGCGCGTTGAGCGCCTTGACGACATCGGCCAGCCGGGTGCCGGCGGGCATGTTCACGAGCGCGCCGGACTGCTGCGCGATGGAGATGTCGGTCTTGTCGGTGACCACCGTCTGGCCGTTGGAGTTCGGCGCCGGCTGGCTGACCTGCGGGTTCGAGCTGATCGTCACCGAGAGGCTGCCGTGGGCGACCGCGCACGGGTTGAGCGTCACGGCCTGGTTCATCACGACCGAGCCGGTGCGCGCGTTGAGCACCACCTTGGCGGCGGCGGCCTGCAGCTCGATGTTGAGGTTCTCGATGTCGGCCATGAAGCCGACGCGCGCGTCCGCGTCGGTCGGCGCCTTGACGCTGACGACGCGGCCGTCGATGGCGCGCGCGACGCCCGCGCCCTTGGCCCGGTTGATCGCCTGCGCGACCGCGCGCGCGGTCGCGAAGTCGGCGGAGTTCAGGTCGAGCTGCAGCGTGTCGCCTTGCGACAGCGGCGTGGCGACCGTCTTTTCGACCGTCGCGCCTTCCGGGATGCGGCCGGCGCTCAGGTGGTTGATCGTGACCTTGGAGCCGCCCGCCGCGGCGCCCGCGCCGCCGACGATCATGTTGCCCTGCGCGATCGCGTAGACCTGCCCGTCCGCGCCCTTCAGCGGCGTGGCCACCAGCGTGCCGCCGCGCAGGCTCTTGGCGTTGGCGATCGACGAGACGTCGACGTCGATCTGCTGGCCCGGCTGGGCGAACGCCGGCAGCGAGGCCGTGACGATCACCGCGGCGACGTTCTTCAGCTGCATGCTCGTGCCGGCGGGCAGCGTGACGCCGAGCTGCTGCAGCATCGAGGTCAGGCCCTGCGTGGTGAACGGCGCCTGCGTGGTCTGGTCGCCCGTGCCGTCGAGGCCGACGACCAGGCCGTAGCCGATCAGCTGGTTGCTGCGCACGCCCTGGACCGCGGCGACTTCCTTCAGGCGCATCGCGTGGGCCGGCGACGCGAACAGCGCCGCGACGACCGCGGCGAAGACCGCGGCGATGCCGATGCGCAGCGCCGCGCGGTTGGAGACCGGCCTGCGCGGCAGGTGGTGGGCGCGGGGACGGGGATGGCGGTGGGTCATGGCGGTCGTGGGGCTCAGAGCTGGCCGAGACGCTGCAGCATCTGGTCGGAGGTCTGGATCGCCTTGGAATTCAGTTCGTAGGCGCGCTGGGTGGAAATCATCGCGACGAGCTCTTCGACGACGTTCACGTTGCTGGTTTCGAGGAAACCCTGCTGCAGGCGGCCCAGGCCGTTGGTGCCGGGCGCGGCGGCCGAGGGCGAGCCGGAAGACGCGGTCTCGGCGTACAGGTTCTCGCCCTTCGGATCGAGCCCGGCGGGGTTGGCGAAGTTGGCGAGCTGGAGCTGGCCGACGGTGCTGGGCGTCGAGGTGCCGGGCACCGTCACGCTCACGGTGCCGTCGGCGGCGATCGAGATCGACTGCGTGTTGGCGGGGATCGTGATGCCGGGCTGCACGATGTAGCCGTTGTTGGTCACGACCTGGCCGTTCGCGTCGAGCTTGAGCGAACCGTCGCGCGTGTAGCCGGTGGTGCCGTCGGGCATCGTCACCTGCAGGAAGCCGTTGCCGCTGATGGCCACGTCGAGCGTGTTGCCCGTCTGCTGGAGCGAGCCCTGCGTGAAATCGCGCGCGGTCGCCACGGGCCGCACCCCCAGGCCCACCTGGAGCCCGTTGGGCAGCTGCGTCTGGTCGGAGCTGGCCGAACCGGATTGCCGAAGGTTCTGGTAGATCAGGTCCTCGAACTCCGCATGGCTCTTCTTGTAGCCGGTCGTGGCCACGTTGGCGAGGTTGTGCGAGATGTTGTCCAGCTGGAGCTGCTGGGCCTCCATGCCGGTTTTCGAGATCCACAGGGAACGAAGCATGACGAAAGACTCCCGATCGGGTGATGAGTCATCTTCGCCAAAACTTGAATGCGCGAGCGCCCGGATAAGCGGCCCTTAGTACGCCCATTTAACATGCCCATTCAGCACGTCCATCCAGCGCGCCCATCCCCCTGTGCCGCGCGGGCTTCGAAACCGAGCCCCCCGGCGCCGAGCTGCAGGCTCCCACGGCCGGCGCCGCCGCAGG
>JBEVLR010000099.1:0-7124 GCA_040509075.1 Burkholderiaceae bacterium
CGACCGCGCCCCGGCGCCGCCGCCTCAGCGGGCCTGGGCGGCCGCCGCCTCAGCGGGCCTGGGCCGCCGCCGCTTCAGCGGGCCTGGGCCGCCGCCGCTTCGGCCAGCCGCTTCTTCTCGCGCAGCCGCGCCAGCTCCTCGTCCTCGGCCTTGCGGCGCGCCTCGCGCTGCAGGCGCTCGTCCTCCTGCTGCTTGGCCGCGATCTCCTCGGGCGTGGGGCCCATGTCCAGCGACAGCCCGCCGTCGCCGCGCGCGCCGGGTTCGCCGCGCCGGCTCTTGAGCTTGATGTTCAGCCGCAGTTCGTTGGCCGAGTCCGCGTTGCGGATCGCCTCGTCGAAACCGATGACCTGCGCTTCGTAGAGGTCGAACAGCGCCCAGTCGAACGTGCACATGCCCAGCTCGCGCGAGCGGCCCATGATGCTTTTGATCTCGTTGAACGCGCCGGTGAAGATCTTCTCGGCGATCGTCGGCGTGTTGAGCAGGATCTCGATCGCCGCCCCGCGGCCCCTGCCGTCTTCGCGGCGCACGAGACGCTGCGAAACGATCGCGCGCAGGTTCGCCGACAGATCCATCAGCAGCTGCGCCCGCCGTTCCTCGGGAAAGAAATTGATGACGCGTTCGATCGTCTGGCTCGCGCTGTTCGCGTGCAGCGTGCCCAGGCAGAGATGGCCCGTCTCGGCGAAGGCGATCGCATGTTCCATCGTCTCGGCGTCGCGGATCTCGCCGATCAGGATCACGTCGGGCGCCTGCCGCAGCGTGTTCTTGAGCGCGTGATGCCAGCTGTGCGTGTCGACGCCGACCTCCCGGTGCGTGACCAGCGACTTCTGCGACAGGTGCACATACTCGACCGGGTCCTCGACCGTGATGATGTGCCCGGCCTGGGTGCGGTTGCGATGGTCGATCATCGCCGCGAGCGACGTCGACTTGCCCGACCCCGTCGCGCCGACGACGAGCACCAGGCCGCGCTTGGCGGCCACGACCTCCTTGAGCACCTCGGGCAGCTTGAGCTTGTCGAAATTCGGGATCTCCGACGCGATCGTTCGGCACACCATGCTGACGCATTGCTGCTGCATCAGGATGTTGATCCGGAAGCGCTGCACGCCGGGCACGGTGACCGCGAAATTGCACTCCAGGTCGCGCGCGAACTCCTCGCGCTGACGCTCGTTCATCATCGCGTTGGCCAGCGCGCGCGTGACCTCCGGCGTGAGCTTCTGCGCCGTCAGCGGCTTCATCTGGCCGTCGACCTTCATGCTCGGCGGGAACTCGTTGGCGATGAACAGGTCCGAACCGCCGGCCGCGGCCATCGCGGCGAGCAGTTTGTGGGTGTAGGCGCGGGCTTGTTCCTCGGTGAAGACGGACATGGGACTCCAGATCGATGAAGAAGGGTTGGAATTGTCGGCTCCCGGTCTTCGGCAAGACCGCGCCATGAACAAGCCCCGCCACTTCGCCGACCTTCGTTTGCGAGACATATCCGGCAAGGATCCCGGGCCGCGCACTCTTTTGTTCACATAGGCCCGAAATGGGGATTGGCGCACCACATCGTCGCAAAACGGCTTATTTTTTCGCAATTCGTCATTTTTTATTCGCATTGGAAGACGCCAGTTCGCATTTCAGGCGGCGCGGGCGATGCGGCGACGCAAAGTGGAACCGCATCCACATTGACGACAGCAAGGAGCTCGACATGATTCCCACGCTTACCGCCGACGATGCGAGCGTCGCGGAACAAGCTCGCGTCGCCGATGGGAACGGAGAACGCCCGCCACCAGGCTCCGCCTCACCTCGGAGCTTCCCGGCGCGGCCGGGGCCGCTGCGCGACATTCCTTCGAAGAACTCCGGCATTTCACCGGCCGTCGAGGTCGGCTACGGCTCCGAGAACGCCCTCTCCGAAGGCTCCCGGGACGCGCCGAAAGCTCCACGCTTCAACGACGATTTCTTGGAATTGAACGCAACTTATCTAAGGTATGTCGCCCAGATGGCCGCATTGGATCCAGAGCTCGTCGCGAAGCTGCCCAAGCTCGATCTGGAAAAGGATACCCATGAAGACTGCCTGGAAAAATATTCCGCAACGATAGACGCCCTGCAGACCGATCTTGCCCTCATCCAGCTGGGTTCTTCCGACAAAGCAGGGATGCAATCCAAGATTTCACAATTGCGGATCGCGATACAAGCGCTTCAGACCGATCGGGAAACCTATCAGAAAGAACTTGACCGGATGACGACCCCGTCCGCGGGCAGCGACGCCCGCAGGCAGGACAGGCAAATGAGGTGGGACGCCGTCAAGCGCAAGGAAAGATGGCTGAAAAAGCGGATGGCCGAACTGAAGCAACGCTCGACGGACCTGCGATCCGAAATCGACGAATTGAAGAAGCAGGTCAACGCCGATTCGGTGGAGCTCGAACCGCTCGAAAAGCGGGTCAAACGCCTGACCGCCCACCGGGACGGTTTGAAGACGCAGGTCGCCGTGTTCCAGCACCAGTTGGCGCGGACTTCCGAACGCACACTCAACCTCGTCGAAGAAAACCAACTTCTCGACGAGATGATCAATCGGGAAAAATCGGCATTGGCGGGCGGCCTGCCCCGCGCTTCGGGCAGCGCCGGCGAGCTGCTCGATCAATACGCGAAGCGCGTGTCGGACCTGAACAAGGAACTCGCCAGGAAAGTCGCTCGGCAGGAATCGAACGTCGAGAAATCGGCCGCCAACGAACTACTCGAAAAAGAGCTCGGCCCCGAGCGCTCGGAATTCGACCGTCAAAAGAAGGACTCGGTGATCAACATCATCAACCTGGAGACGGACTACCTGGCCAAACGGGACGGCTTGATCCCATTGAGCCGAGAGAAGAGGCAGGTCTACGACGAGATCGCCGACCTGGACGATGAAAAAGATGCGTTGCCGGACTGGGCGGCGAGGATACGCGGCGCGAAAGAACGAATCGAACTCAACGACCGCCATATCGCTGAGCTCGAAGCTTGGCACAGGTCGGTTTCCGGCCAGCCCTCGCAAGCCGACTGACCTCGATCCCATTGTCCCGTCACCAGGAGAGCGACATGTTGCGCAACGTCCACGAAACACCGCCGCAAACCGACGCGGCCCCCGGCTCCAGCCTTGCGGGCGACGACGGCGCCGATCGATCGGCGAACGTCGCCGTCGGCCAGCACAAGCCGTTGCAGCCCGCTTTCAGCGGCGTCGCCGTCAAAACGAAGGCGCCGCGCAAGCTGCCGATTTTCGGCTCCATGGTCCAAGACGAGCACATCGCCGGACTCGAACAAAGCTACAAAAACATGCAGAAGACGCTGTCCGGAAAATTCGAGCTGCCCGATTTCGGAGAAATCGGCTACCTGGCGGCAACTCCGTTGGCGATGTCGGCCGCCACGGACTTCATGCATCGGTTCCGGGCCGACCCGGAGCTGACGCAAACCGTGGAGATCCTGGAAACGCAGCGAGAACATCTGGACGGCCAGTTGCAAGCGCTGCAGATCGATCTCGAAGAAGCCACCGCCGGGCAGTTGATCAGGAGTTACGACGGGTGGCAGCACTCCCAAGAGTTGGAGGATCGGGAAAAGGGCAACACCCGCAATTACGAGAATTACGTGGATCTCAAGCGGATCGTCGCCACCCGGAAGACCGAGGTCGAACCGCTGCGGGCGACCCGGGACGAGCAACAGGAAGCGATCGCGGCGGCGAATAAAACGGCGGGTCGGCTCGAGCTCGAATGCGAGGACCTCGGCCCGGCCCTGGCTCACACGAAAAAGGCCCTGGGAGAGGCGCAAGCCGAACACGGGAAAGCGGCCGGGTTGAACAGCGAGAAACGCAGCGAACTCGCGCAGCTCCAGCAAGAGTCGAACGACCGGGCGTTCGAGCAGTTGATGACGAGCATCGATTTGTACCAGGAGACGATCCGGGGCCTGCATGAGAAAATCGATCCGCTGGACAACGTCGACCACGAAGGCGAGGAAATCGATCGCCGCGAGAAATCCCTGAAGGCCGAGGCGAAGCGTTTGAAGGCCGATAAGCGCAAACATGAAGAGGCCCTGGGCTCGCTGCTCGCCAAGCACGAGCAGGTGTCCCGCCAGCACGCCATGGTGACCGGCGACGTCGAGCGCCTCCGCGGCCAGCTCGGTCAGGAGCAAGGGCGGTTTTCAGAGCTCAAGGCCCAGAACGAAGAGAGCAAGGACGAGTACCGAGGCCTGCTGACCGAGCTCGCGGCCCAGGCCACGCGGATCGCGGAGTTGAAGAGGTCCAAGCTGGACATCGAGCGGACGCGCCCGGAGAGCGGCGCCGGCCAGCCCGGGGCGGCGGGCGCCTGAGGAAGAGGCCGGGCCGGCGCGCGCCTCACCACTCGCGCAGCTTGACCCTCAACCGCGCGATCGACTGGCTGTGCAGCTGGCACACGCGGCTTTCGGTGACCTTGAGGACGGCCGCGATCTCCTTCAGGTTCATGTCGTGCTCGTAGTACATGCTCATCACGTACTGTTCGCGCTCGGGCAGGTTCTTGATCGCATCGACCAGCGCCTCGCGCATGCGGTGGTCCTGCAGCATCGACAGCGGGTTCGCCTCGTCGTTCGAGACGTGGCGGTCGAGGTAATCGTCCCCGCCTTCGTCGCCGGACATGTCCTCCAGGTAGACGAGCTGCGTGCCGCGCACCTTGCCGAGCACTTCCTGGTATTGCGGCAGGCTCATGCCCATCGCTTCGGCGATTTCGCTTTCGTGCGGCGCGCGGCCGAGCTTCTGCTCGAGCTTGTGCACCGCGGACTCGATCTCGCGCTGCTGCCGGCGGCCGCCGCGGCTCATCCAGTCGCTGCCGCGGAGCTCGTCGAGCATCGCGCCGCGGATGCGCTGCGTCGCGAAGGTCTCGAACTGCACGCCCTGCTCGCTGTCGAAACGCGACATCGCGTCGTTCAAGCCGATCATGCCGACCTGGATCAGGTCGTCGATCTCGACGTTGGCCGGCAGCTTCGCGATCATCTGGTGCGCGAGCCGGCGCACGAGCGAGCTGTATTGCTTGAGCATCGCGTTGGCGTCGAGCTGGCCTTTGGCGGTGTACATGTCGATCTCCGAAATCTTGTCAAGCGGTCAGATGGGAAAGCACGGCCGACGCGGCCGGGCGCGCGGGCATCCGGCCCACGGCGGGGGCCATCGGGTGGGCGGGCGGGAGCGCGACGCTCAGCTGGGCGGCGGCCAGGCGCGTCAGCTCCGGGCTCGCGTCGTCGGCGAAGGCGAGGTCGGGGGAGATCGCCGCGCAATCGTGCATCGCGGCGCCCAGGAAGCGGTCGGCGCACTCGGCGACGCGCCGCGCGATCTGCTCGGGCGCCGGGCCCCGGCCGCGCACGGCCGGCAGCACGAGGTCGAAGCTCATCAGCTGCAGGCGCTGCACCAGCAGCTTCAGCGCCGCGTAGGCGTGGGTGAGGCTTTCGCCCGCGCCGGACGCGAGCAGCACCGGGCGCAGCTCGCGCTGGCCCAGCATGCGCGCCAGCACGCGCGCCTCGGCGTGCATCACGACGACGTCGACGTCGCCGGCGACGCTCATCATCCGCGGGATGAAGCTCGCGCAGGAGCCGCGGGTGTCGACGTGGCGCATCGGCAGTCCGCGCGCCGCGAGGTAGGCGAGGTGCGGCGACAAGGTCTCGACGCAGGCGCCGAGGTCGATGAACGCGAGTTCGCCGGGCTCCGGCGCGGTGTCGGCGGCGTCGACGACCAGCGTGTTCAGCCCCTGCCCGGCGAACACGCCGGCCAGCCGCGCGAGCACGTTGCCGTGATGTTCGACGTGCGGATTGGCGACCACGGGCACGACCACGGCGGCGCCCGCCGCGAACATTCGTCGCAGGCCGTCGGCCTGGTCGGTCGGAGGTGGGTTGCGGTGGCGGGTCATGGGACGACTATGTCGGGTCGGTGACGGGGCGATGAGGCGAAAAGAGGCGGTTTGGAGGACGCGCGTCAGGCGCGCAGCCCCGCCGCCGGCTGCTGGTTGAGCCCGGCGTGCGCGAACACCAGGTGCACGTCCTGCGGATCCATCCGGTAGGCCGAGCTGCCGCCGCCCTTGAGCGCGCGGTGGACGAGCGCGTTGGCCGACAACCGGTGCCAGTCCTCGGGCACGCGCTGGCCGTTGGCCACGCCGACGTTCTTCAGCTTGTGGCGGATCAGCGCGTCGAGCGCCGGCGCGAGCTTCACGGCCTCGTCGATCTTGGACAGGACCACGCCCTTGCACTGCGACGCCTTCCAGCTCACGATCACGTCGTCGATCGTCTCGCCCTGCGAAGACGCGTCGACCACGAGCAGCTTCTGGATCGAGCGGTGCGCGAGCATGTCGAGCAGCTCGCGCGTGCGGCCGTCGCGCTGCGCCATGCCGGCGGTGTCGATCAGCACCATCTTCTTGGCCGACAGCAGCTCCAGCAGGTCTTCCAGCGACGCGCGGTCGTGCGCGGTGTGCACGGGCACCCCCAGGATGCGGCCGTACGCGCGCAGCTGTTCGTGGGCGCCGACGCGGTAGGCGTCCAGCGTGATCAGCCCCAGGCTCGCGGCGCCGTGGCGCGCGGCGAAGCCGGCGGCGATCTTCGCGGTGGTCGTCGTCTTGCCGACGCCGGTGGAGCCGATCAGCGCGAACACGCCGCCCTGGTCTTCCAGCGCCATCTCGGCTTCGTTGGTCAGCAAGTTGCGTTCGAGCACGCCGGCCGCCCACGCGTTCTCGTCGGCGATGGACGCCGGCAGCGCGTCGACCATCTTGCGGATCAGCGCCGGCGAGAAGCCCACGTCGAGCAGCTTCTGCGCGAGCAGCGCCTGGCGCGGCTGGCGCTGCAGCTTCTCCATGAAGGCCAGCGCGCCGAAACGTTCTTCGATCAGGCCCTTCATCGAGCGCAGCTCGTTGACCATGTCGACCTGGCTCTGGCGGCCGGCGCCGGCGTCCGCCGCGGCCGGGGCGGCCGGCGCCGCGCGCGGCGGCTCTTCGGGCACCTCGTCGTGCAGCACCGGCGCGTTGGCGAAGGACATGGGGGACGGGCGCTCCATCCGCGGCTCGATGCGCGGCGCCGCCTGGCGCGGCGCGGCGTAATGGGGGATGTCGAAATGGTCGTCGTTGGCGTCGACCAGCCCCTCGAACGATTGCGCGCGGGTGGCGGCCAGCGCGATCGCC
>JBEVLR010000100.1:0-10296 GCA_040509075.1 Burkholderiaceae bacterium
CCGCGCTCGACGCCTGGCTGCCTTTTTGGGAACGCCTGCCGCCGGACGCTTACCTGCTCGACGGCGGCAAATATCGCCGGCGCCGCCACGGCGTGTTCATCGTCGACGGCGAATCCGTGGCCGCGGCGGCGCCGCGGCCGCATTGGCAGCCGGTCGACTACAACGCGCTGCACGGCGGCATCGAGCGCCATTTCGAGCCGATCGAAGCGGGCTTGGCCGGGCAGCCGTCATGGCGGCGGCTCGTCGCCGCGCTGGCGGCGCGGGCCAGCGCGCTGAAGGGCGAGCGCCGCTGGTTCGTCGAGGCGCATCCCTTCCGCATCGATACGGCCAACGGGATCGGCCGCCCGACGCCCGAAGGCGCGCACCGCGACGGCGTAGACCTGGTCAGCGTGACGCTGGTCGGGCGCCGGGGCATCAAAGGCGGCGAGACGCGCGTGTTCCAGGCGCAGGCCGCCGCCGGGCTGCGCTTCACGATGGCCGAGCCGTGGACCACCGTCTTGCTCGACGATGCCCGCATGATCCACGAGACGACCCCGATCCAGCCGTCGAGAACCGGCGAGCCGGGGCATCGGGACACGCTGGTGCTGACGTTCCGCGCCGGCGGGTTCCAGGGGCCGCGCGCGGACTGAGGCGCGCGGCTCGTCCGTCCATGCGCGCCAGCGCGTCGTCCCGGCGGGCCGCGCGGCGCGGCGGACAATGCGCCTATGAAACCTCCGAAAAGACTTCAGCCTCTGGTCGACGAAGGGTTGATCGACACCGTCGTCCGCCAGCTCATGAGCGGCAAGGAAGCGATGGTCTTCGTCGTGCGCAGCGGCGACGAGACGCTGTGCGCCAAGGTCTACAAGGAGGCGGCCCAGCGCAGCTTCCGCCAGGCCGTCGATTACACCGAGAACCGCAAGGTCAAGAATTCGCGCCAGGCGCGCGCGATGGCCAAAGGCACCAAGTTCGGCCGCGAGAAACAGGAGGAGGCGTGGCGCAACGCCGAGGTCGACGCGCTCTATCGCCTTGCGGCCGCCGGCGTGCGCGTGCCCAGGCCGCACAACTTCCACGACGGGGTGCTGCTGATGGAGCTCGTCACCGACGCCGACGGCGACGCCGCCCCGCGCCTCAACGACTGCGAATTCACGCCCGGCGACGCGCGCCGGCACCACGCGAAGCTGTTGAAAGAGGCCGTGCGCATGCTGTGCGCGGGCGTCGTGCACGGCGACCTGTCCGAATTCAACATCCTGCTCGCCGAAGACGGCCCGGTGATCATCGACCTGCCCCAGGCCGTCGACGCGGCCGGCAACAACCACGCGCAACGCATGCTGATGCGCGACGTCGGCAACCTCGCGGCATTCTTCGGACGCTTCGCCCCCGAGCTTCGGGCCACCGAATACGGGCCCGATATCTGGTCTCTCTACGTCGCCGGCGCGCTGACGGTCGACACGCCGTTGACCGGGCGCTACCAGCACCGGGCCGGCGCCGTCGACCTGCGCGCGGTGATGCGCGAGATCGAGGCGGCGCGGGACGAAGAAGAAGGGCGCCTGCAGCGCATGCGCGGCGACGTTGACCGAAATTGAATGGGGTCTTCGACCCGCTTGCACGCCGATTCCGCGGCTGGGGGAGAAGATGGCGCATCCATTCGAAACCAGGATCGCACCCATGCCCGAAGCCTTGAACGACGCCGCGCTGAAGCAACTGTTCTTCGACGCCCGCACCTTCAACAAATTCCAGCCCAAGCCGGTGGACGACACCACGCTGCACGCGCTGATCGACCTGATGAAGTGGGGGCCGACGTCGATGAACTCCCAACCCGGGCGCCTGGTGTTCGTGCGCGGCGCCGAAGCCAAGGAAAAGCTGAAGGCCGGGCTGATGCCGGGCAACGTCGACAAGACGATGGCGGCGCCGGTGACGGCGATCGTCGCGTATGACCCGTCGTTCTACGACCAGCTTCCGGCGCAGTTCCCGGCGATGCCCGGCGCACGCGACATGTTCGCCTCCAACGCGGCGTTCGCAGAAGCCACCGCGTTGCGCAACGGCAGCCTGCAGGGCGCCTACCTGATCCTCGCGGCGCGGGCGCTGGGCCTGGATTGCGGCCCGATGAGCGGCTTCGACCAGGCGGCGGTCGACGCGGCGTTCTTCCCCGACGGGCAGTGGAAATCGAATTTCCTGGTCAACCTCGGCTACGGCGATCCGGCCGGCAATTGGCCCCGCGGACCGCGGCTGCAGTTCCGCGACATGGCGCGCATCGTCTGAGGCCGGCGCGGGCGGCGCCCGCGCATCGGCGGCCCTCCGGTCAGGCCGCCATCGCCTGGGTCGCCATCCGCCCGTGGCGCACGACGTAGAGGCCCGGCATCGGTTCGCGCGCCAGCCGTTCGACCAAGGTTTCGGCCAACGCCGCGTCCACGAGCCGGGCGAAGCGTTCCCAGCGGCGCTGCACCACCGCATCCCCCCACGCGGCGGCGAGCGCCCCCCGCATCTCCGCATGCCGGGCACCGTGGCCCTGGCGCAGCGCCTGCGCCAGCAGCGAATTGAAGAAGAGGTTGAATTCGTTGCGCAGGGAGGCCGGCATCGATTCGGCGATCCCCCCCGCCCGCTGGCCCCAGCCGGGCACCGAGAGCTGCAGGGTCAGCACGGCCTGCAGCTCTTGGATCGGATTGACCAGGCGCAACCGGTTCGGCGGAAGCACGTGCAACGGGATGCGCGCGGCCTCCGCGTGGGGCAGCGGCGTCGCGAGCGATTTCAGCGCGACGACGCGGCGCCATTGGCGCAGCGCGATGCCGTCGATCGGCTCCTGCGGCGCGCTTTCCGCGCGCGCCAGCGCGTCCTTGGCCATTTCCCAGTCGATGCCGACCCAGCGCGCGCCGAAGGCCGGGCTCATCAGCGCGAGGTTGCCGGCCCTCCAGCCGCGGGCCGCGTCCACAGGCACCACCATCGCGTCGTCCTGCAGCGCGCGGCCGGTGACGGGGCACAGCGTGGCGACCTCGAGGGAGCGCAGCAACTGCGGCGTGATCTCGTGGTCGTCGAAAGCCTCGCCGCGCTCCCAGGCCGTCAGCCGCAGCGCCAGCCAGCGCGTGACGGCGAGCGTCGCCGCACGCGTGCGGCGCCCGAAGAGGCCCCGGCCCCGTTCCCACCCTTCGCGGATCGGGTGGCCGGGCCAGAGGCAAGGCGCCGGCGGCACCAGCCCGTAGCGGGCGTATTCGAAGCCGAGGGCATCTCCCGGTTCCGCCGATTCCGCCGCCGCGGCGGCGCGGCGGCCCGGGCGCTCGGCCGAGGCGGCTCGGGGGAGCCGAGGGTCGATCCGCCCGGCCGTCGGCGCGAAGTTGAAAGTGGCCTGGTTCATGGTGCGTCCTCGATTCGTCTGGATGGGTCCAGTTTGTCCCTCGATAAGCTCATGCGATGAGCTACGGCAAAATACGCTCCCATGGATCGCACCGAACGTTTTTACCGGATCGAGCTGCTCGTCAGGCGGCAGTCCGGCGTCAGTTTCGAGCAATTGCTGTCGGAACTCGAGGTCTCGCCCGCGACGCTGAAGAGGGACCTGCAATACTTGCGCGATCGGATGGACGCCCCCATCGTCTATGCGCGCGACGACAACGTCTACCGCTTCGCGGACGGCTGCGGCGCGGCCGCCCCGGGCGGGGCCGAGGCCGGCAAGTCGCATGAACTCCCAGGGGTCTGGTTCAGCGAAAAAGAGCTCCACGCGCTGCTGACGATGCACCAGCTGATCGCCGGCCTCGACGACGGCGGCGTCCTCGGCCGCCACCTGCAGCCGCTGCTCGACAAGCTGCACGGCATGCTGGGCGCGAGCGGCGACGAAGCGCAGGCTCTGATGCGGCGCGTGCGCATCGCCAGCCCGGCGAAGCGGCCGGTGCCGAGCCGCTTCTTCGAGGAAGCCGTCAGCGCCGTGCTGAGCCGGCGCCGCCTCACCATCGGCTACTACACGCGCAGCAAGCGCAGCGAATCGGAGCGCGTGTTGTCGCCGCAGCGGCTGCTGCACTACCGCAATACCTGGTACCTGGATGCGTGGTGCCACGCGAGCGAAGGCCTGCGCCGGTTCGCGCTCGACGCGGTGCGGGCGGCCAAGGTGCTGGACGAGCCGGCGCGCGAATTGCCGATGGACCAGGTCGAGCGCGAACTCGACCAGGGCTACGGCGTCTTCGGCGGCGCCCGGCTGCGGACGGCGACGCTGATGTTCACGGCCGAAGCCGCGCAATGGGTCGCGCAGGAGGAGTGGCACCCCCGCCAGGAGCTGAAGCCGCAGGCCGATGGATCCCTCCGCATGAGACTGCCCTACGCCGACCCGACCGAGCTCGTCATGGACATCCTGCGCCATGGGCCCAACGTGCGCGTGCTGGCGCCCGAGGAACTCGCCGCGCAGGTGCGCGATCAACTCGAACGGACGCTCGCCGCCTACGCGGGCGCCCAGCCAGCCCCATGAACAAGGCTTTCACGAAGGAATCCGGCGGCGACGACGATGACGAGGACGGCGGCGCGCCGCGGCCCGCGTTGCCCGCCGGCGCGAAGAACTACATCACGCCCGCCGGCCACGATCGCCTGCGCGCCGAGCTGCTCGGCCTGATCGACGACGAGCGCCCGAAGATCGTCGAAGTGGTCCATTGGGCCGCCTCCAACGGCGACCGCAGCGAGAACGGCGACTACATCTATGGCAAGAAGCGGCTGCGCGAGATCGACCGCCGCATCCGCTTCCTGATCAAGCGCCTGGACATCGCCGTCGTCGCCGACCCGTCCGCGCACCACGGCAGCGATCAGGTCTTCTTCGGCGCGACGGTGACGTATGAAACCGGGGCCGGCGACGAGCGCACCGTCACGATCAAGGGCATCGACGAAGTCGAGCCGCTCCGGGGCGAGGTCAGCTGGGTGTCGCCCATCGCGCGGGCGCTGCTGAAGGCGCGCGTGGGCGACACGCCGCAGCTCGTCACGCCGGGGGGCGTCGAGACGATCGAGGTGATCTCGGTGAGCTACCCGGAAAAAGAATGAGCCTGCTCAAGATTGGACGATGAAGATGAGCTTGTCCACACTCCGATCATCTTGCGCGGCGCTGGCGCTGGCGCTGGCGCTGGCGCTGGCGTCGTTGCCGGCGCTGTCGGCGGCGCGGGCCGCCGCGGCCGCCATCCCGGTCTACGGCTACCAGGTCGTGCATGCGTATCCGCATGACCGCAACGCCTTCACCGAAGGGCTGTTCTTCGACGGCGGCTACCTCTTCGAGAGCACCGGCCTGGAAGGGCGCTCGTCGGTGCGCCGGGTCTGGCTGCAGACCGGGACGGTGCTGCAGCGCACGGAGCTGCCCGCCGACGTCTTCGGCGAAGGCGTCACGGCCATGAACGGCCGGCTGTTCGGCCTGACCTGGAAGAGCCATGTCGGCTACGTGCTGAACCTGGACACGTTCGCGACGCTCGGCCAGTTCGGCTACCCCGGCGAAGGTTGGGGCCTCACGCACGACGAGACCGAGCTCGTGATGAGCGACGGCACGGCCGACATCCGCTTCCTCGATGCGAAGATGACGGAGGTTCGCCGCATCCACGTCACCGCGCGCGGCGTGCCCGTCGACCAGCTCAACGAACTCGAGTGGGTGGAGGGCGAGATCTACGCCAACGTCTGGCAGACGGACCGCATCGCCCGCATCGATCCGGCCAACGGCAACGTCGTCGGTTGGATCGACCTGACCGGCCTGCTGCCGAAAGCCGACTACCTCGCCGGATACACCGACGTGCTGAACGGCATCGCCTACGACGCGGCGGAAAAGCGCCTGTTCGTCACCGGCAAGATGTGGCCGAAGCTGTTCGAGATCAAGCTCGTGAAGAAGGCCGCGCCGGCCAAGCGGTGACGGCGCGCGCGGGGCGCTCCCGGGTCAGCGCCCCGCGTTGCCGCCCTTCGCGCCGCCCAGCAGCCCCTTGAACATGTCGCCGACGCCTTGCACCGCCCCCTCGACGCTGAGGCCGACCGCCTCGCCCAGCACGGCCGCGATCCGGATGCCCAGCTTCTCGTCGAGCGTGAATTTCGGATCGTCGGTGCGGCCCTGGAGCTTGAACTTCAGGTCGATGCGGCCGTCCTTCTCCAGCGCCGCGAGCACCGCCCGTTTCTCGACCCCCCCGAGCGTGTCGCCGCCGCCGCCGAATTCGAGGCCGGTGAGCACCAGGTGGCCCGGCGCGTCGACGACGCGGTCGACCACGTGCGCGTCCAGCGTCATGTCCAGGCGGCCGCGGCGCACGGGCTGCGCGCTGAACCGCGCCAGGTAAGGCCGCAGCGCGACCATGTCGATGCCGGCCAGCCGGAAACCGAGGTCGGCGTCGTGCGCGGCGGGCGTCAACGTGCCCTTGATCGAGACCGTGCCGTCGCGTTCCGCGCCCTTGAGCACGCCATCCAGGTCGACGGCGATGGGCCGCGACAGCGCGGGCAGCGCCACGCCGGCGACCGTGCCGCGCACGCGTTCGAAGCGCAGCCGATGCAGGGCGCCGTCGGGCAGCGTGCCGTCGATCAGATCGACGGCCATCCGGTCGACGCGCGCCCGCTCGACGATCAGCGAGACGCCGCCGGCCGCGGCCTGCGCGCCCGTCGTCTCGCGCAGGGCCGGAAGCGTGGTCAGGCGGTCCTGCGTGCGCAGCATCACGAGCACGCCGTCTTCCACGCGCACGTCCGAAATCCGCAGCGCCTGGCCGCGCCGGAGGGCCCACAGGCTGCCGGCGTCGATGCGCACGGCGACGAGGGCGGCATGGAATTCCTCTTTCGCGGGCCAGGCGCCGGCGGCCGGATCGGCGGCGATGCGCACGTCGCGCAGCGTGACCACCGGGTAGCCCAGCGACAATTCGCCCACCTCGGCCCGCGGCCCCAGCGCCTGCAGGATGCGGGCTTTCGCGTCGTGCACCGCGTAGGTCAGCGCCGCCAGCGCGACCGCGACGACCGCGGCCAGCGCCAGCAGCGCGCGGCGCCAGGCCGGCATCGGCGTCATGCGGCGGCGGTCACGGCTTGACCCGCGACGCGCGCAGCACGGCCGGCGAACGCTTGAGCGTGCGCAGCACGTCGGCCAGGTGCAGCCGGTCGCGCACGCTGACGAGAAGCCGCAGCTCCGCCGATTCCGTGGCGCGTTCGTCGCCCATGTCGATGTGCGTGATGTCGGCCTCGGCGGCGCTGATCGCCTGCGCGACCTGCGCGAGCGCGCCCTTGACGTGGTGCACCAGCACGGTGATCGAGCTTTCGAACGAGTGCGTCGGCACTTCGGCCCAGTCGACGTCCATCCAGCGTTCGCTGTCGCGCTCGTGCAGCCGCCGGGCGATCGAGCAATCGGTCGTGTGCACGGTGAGGCCTTCGCCGCCGAAATAACCGGCGACTTCGTCGCCCGGGATCGGCCGGCAGCAGGTGGCGAGCTGCACCGAAGCGCCTTCGCTGCCGTCGATCTCGACCACTTTCTGGACGGCCTGCGCGTCGCTGTCGGAGTAGCGGCCCATCGTCAGCGCGACCGCGTCGGGCCGCGCGCCGCGCTCGCCGAGCAATTGGGCGAGGCGCTTGGCGACGATGGACGCGATCTTGCGGCCGAGCCCGATGTCGGCCATCAGCTCCGCGCGGCTGCGGCTGCCGCTCCAGCGCGTCAGCGCCTGCCACAGCGCGGCATGGTCGTCGTCTTCGGCGGGCACCGACATGCCTTCCACGCGCAACGCCTGCATCATGAGCTTCTCGCCGAGCGCGATCGACTCCTCGTGCTCGAGGTTCTTCAGGAAATGCCGGATCTTGGAGCGCGCGCGGCCGGTGCGCACCGAGTTCAGCCACGAGGGGTTCGGGCGCGCGTTGGGCGACGTGCTCACCTCGACCACGTCGCCGCTCTTCAGCTCGGTGCGCAGCGCGACCGGCTCGCCGTTGACCTTGGCCGCGACGCAGCGATCGCCGACGTCGGAATGGATCGCGTACGCGAAATCGATCGGCGTGGCGCCGCGCGGGAGCGCGAGGATCTTGCTCTTGGGCGTGAAGACGTAGACGGCTTCGGGGAACAGGTCGATCTTGACGTGTTCGAGGAACTCGCTGGAATCGTGCGTGTCGCTCTGGATGTCGATCAGCGACTGGAGCCACATCGCGCCCAGGCGCTGCGCCTCGTCGGGCTGGCGGCTGTTGGGCGAGCCCGCCTTGTACATCCAATGGGCCGCGATGCCGGCTTCGGCGACCGCGTGCATCTCCTCGGTGCGGACCTGGAATTCGACGGCCGTGCCGAGCGGGTTCACCAGCGTGGTGTGCAGCGACTGGTAGCCGTTCGCCTTCGGGATCGCGATGTAGTCCTTGAAGCGCCCCGGCACCGGCTTGTACGTCTGGTGCAGCGTGCCGAGCGACAAGTAGCAGTCGGGCAGCGTGTTGACGACGATGCGGAAGCCGAAGATGTCGTTGACTTGCGCGAAACCGGCGTGCTTCTCGCGCATCTTGCGGTAGATCGAGAACACGGTCTTCTCGCGGCTGTAGATGGTGACCTTGGTGCGCGCGTCGGCGAACGCCTTCTCGACGTCGCGCTTCATCCGGTCGACGATGTCGCGCCGCGTGCCGCGCGCGCGTTCCAACGCCCTGACGACCGCCGCATGGCGCCACGGATACATGAAGCGGAACGACAGCTCCTGCAGTTCGCGGTACATCTGGTTCAGGCCCAGGCGGTGCGCGATCGGGGCGAAGATCTCGATCGTCTCGCGCGCGATGCGGGCGCGCTTGTCGGCGGCCATCGCCTCCATCGTGCGCATGTTGTGCAGCCGGTCGCACAGCTTGATCAGGATCACGCGGACGTCGCGCGACATCGCCAGAAGCATCTTGCGGAACGACTCGGCCTGGCCTTCCTCCCGGGTCGAGAACTGCAGCTTGTCGAGTTTGGTCAGCCCGTCGACGAGGTCGGCCGTCGGGGCGCCGAATTTCTCGATCAGCTCGCGCTTGGTGACGCCGCAGTCCTCCATCGCGTCGTGCATCAGCGCGGCCATCAGCGCCTGCGCGTCGAGCTTCCAATCGGCGACGAGGCCCGCCACGGCCAGCGGGTGCGTGATGTAGGGGATGCCGCTGGCGCGCAGCTGGCCCAGATGCGCCTGGTCGGCGAACTTGTAGGCCTCGCGGACGCTCTTCAGGTCGGCCTTGCCCAGGTAGGCCAGTTTCTCGGACAGGGCGGCGAAGGTCGACACGTCCTGCGGCTCCGCGGGCGCCGCCGGTGCGCGCGCCAACCCATGCAACTTGGCAGGCAGCAGGTCGGCGGCGAACGAACGGATGCTCATGGCTTGAATTTAGCCTGTAATCAACGGTGCGGGAGACGGCGCGGCGAATGCCCGCGGATTCCATCGTCCGGCGGGGTGGACGGACAGCAAAAAAGCCCGCATCTCGCGATACGGGCCTTCCATCCGATCATTCAGGCGCCCGGCGGGCGCCGGCCGGAGCCCCGGCTCAGGTCGGAACCTTGCGCAGCATTTCTATGCCGACTTCTCCGGCGGCGATCTCGCGCAGCGCGGTCACGCCGTGCTTGTTCTTCGAATCGATCTTGGGCGCGTGGCCTTGGCTCAACATGCGCGCGCGATAGGTCGCGACCAACACCAGCTGGAAGCGGTTGGGGATCTTTTCGAGGCAGTCTTCAACGGTGATGCGGGCCATGACGGATCCTTGGACTGGAGAAAGAAGCGGCGCGGAGCCGGGAGCCGGCCGGAGAAAGGTCAACCCAGGTTCAGCGCGGCGAACACGTCGGCGCGGGCGTCGCGCTGGGCAGGAAAGCGCAGGCTGGCGGGCTGCTCGCGGACGACGGCGCACAAGTCGGCCAGCGCCGCGCCGATCGAACCGTTGATTATAACGAAGTCGAAGTAGCGGGCCTGGGCCACCTCGTGGCGGGCGTTGGCCAAGCGCTGCGCGATCACTTCGGGCAAGTCCTCGCCGCGGCCGCGCAGGCGCTGCGCGAGCTCGTCCCAGCTGGGCGGCAGGATGAACACGAGCAGCGCGGCCGGGAAGAGCCGACGGATCTGCAACGCGCCCTGCCAGTCGATTTCCAGCACCACGTCCTTGCCGCCGGCCAGCAGCGCCTCGACGCCGCGGCGCGACGTGCCGTACCAGTTCCCGTGCACGAGCGCGTGCTCGAGGAACTGATCTTCGGCGGCCATCTGCCGGAACCGTTCGGGCGTGACGAAGTGGTATTCGCGGCCCTCCAGCTCCTGCCCGCGCGGCGCCCGCGTGGTGTGCGACACCGACACGGCGAGCTGCGGCTCGTGCGCCAGCAGCGCCTTCACGAGGGTCGATTTGCCGGCGCCGCTCGGGGCGGCGACGACGAAGAGCTTGCCGGGAAGGTCCATGGGTGCGGGC
>JBEVLR010000101.1:0-4094 GCA_040509075.1 Burkholderiaceae bacterium
CGTACTTGGTGGCCTCGACGGCGGTGTCGATGGTGCCGTGGCCGCTCATCATGATGACGGGCATGTTGAGCTGGGCGGTGGCGCCCCACTCCTTGAGCAGCGTGATGCCGTCGACGTCGGGCATCCAGATGTCGAGCAGCACGAGGTCTGGGCGCAGGCGTTCTCGCACCAGCCGGGCGTTCGCGGCGTTCTCGGCGACTTCCACCGAGTGACCTTCGTCGGTGAGGATCTCCGACAGCAGGGCACGGATGCCCATTTCGTCGTCAACTACAAGAATCGTGGCCATGAATGTTGGGACAGGCTGCGCAATGGTCGGTACGGCGGCGCGGAAGCGGAGGGAGCCGGCAGCAAAAGCGCTTTATACAGGGGTTTCGCGCGGCGTCGCGACGGCGGCGGCCTCGACGAAGCGCGAAAATGATATCGAAACCTGGGCTCCGGCGGCGCCCTGCGCGCCGTCTTCGCCCCCCCCCAGGTTCGCGATGCGGACGCGGGCGCGATGTTCGTCGGCGATCTTCTTGACGACCGCCAGCCCGAGACCGGTGCCCTTGGGCTTGGTGGTGACGTACGGTTCGAACGCCCGCTGCAGCACATTCTCCGGGAAACCCGGCCCATTGTCCTCCACCTTGAGGCGCACGGCGCGCAGCCGCCCGTCTTCGTTGCGGGCGGCTTCGGTGCGCACCCGCACGAGCGCGCCGGACCAGCTCGACACCGCATCGAGCGCGTTCTGCACGAGGTTGTGGACGACCTGCCGCAGCTGCGTCGTGTCGCCCTCGATCGGCGGCAGTCCGGGCTCCATGGTGGCGACGAGATGGCCGGTCTCCTGCGCGTCGCCGTACAGCGCCAGCACTTCCGTCACGAGCGCGTTGAGGTCGATCGCCTGCAGGTTCGCGCTCGGCAAACGCGCGTAATCGCGGAACTCGTTGACGAGCTGCTTCATCGCGTCCACCTGCGCGACGATCGTCGAGACGGCGCGCTGCAGCATCGCCTGGTCGCCGGCGTCGGCCAGCTTGGATTCGAGCTTGAACTGCAGCCGTTCGGCCGACAGCTGGATCGGCGTCAGCGGGTTCTTGATCTCGTGCGCGAGCCGGCGCGCCACTTCGCTCCACGCGGCCGAGCGCTGCGCCGACACGACTTCGGTGATGTCGTCGAACACCATCAACCGCGCGTCGCCGGGCAGCAGCGCCCCGCGCACCAGCAAGGTCAGCTCGTGGCCCTTGTCGCCCACCTTGAGGTCGAACTGGTCCTGCCACAGCACGCGCTCGCCGGCTTCCGGGCTCGCCAGGTGCAGCTCGAAACGCTGCTCCACCGCCTGCGCGAACGCGGCCAGCGACGGCACGTCGCCCAGCTTGCGGCCGTGGTAGGCGGACAGCGGGGCGCGCAGGATGCGCGTGGCGCCGGGATTGACGGTGTCGATGCGCCATTGCGGATCGAACAGGATGACGCCCGCGGTGAGGTTGTCCAGGATCGTCTGCAGCCGGGTGCGGGCGCCTTCGAGCTGGCTGACGCTGAGGTCGACGTCGGTGCGCGCCTGGCCCAGCTGCTCGGTCATCTGCGCGAACGATCGCGTGAGGCCGCCGATCTCGTCCGTCGATTCGTAGACGGGCTTGGCGCCCAGGTCGCCGGCGGCCACCTGGCGCATGCCCTCGGCGAGCAACAGGAGCGGCCGCGCGAGCTGGTTGCCGAACACGACGGCGATCAGCACCGAGCCGAACACCGACAGCACCACGGTCAGCGTCAGCGTGCCGACGTACATGCGCCGCAAGCCTTCGCGCGCGAGGGCGCGCTGCTGATATTCGCGGTAGGCGGCCTGCACCGCCAGCGCATTGGTGACGACGACGGGCGGCAGCGGCCGCACGGCGAGCAGGAACCGCTCGGTGTTGTCCAGCGACAGGCTGCTGGACGGCACCTGCACCACCGCCCGCACCCGCGCGACCGGCCCCAGGCCCGGCGACGCCTCGTCCTCGAGCCCTTCGATCTGGCTCGCGATCCCGGTCGCGCGCGCCTGGCGGATCATCGCGGCGGCCGGGCGATCCGGCAACAGCGAAGGCCGCGAACCGGCCACGATCAGGATCTGGCCGCTGCCCGAGACCACGGCCAGGTCCTGCGCGCCGATCTGGTCGCGCAAACGCTCGAGGGTCAGCGCGGCGCCCGGCGAGCGCGGGTCGCCGATCCGGGCGGCCACGTTGCGGGCCTTGTCGACGAGATCGTTGGCGAGCGTGTCGAGCGTTCCCTTGCCGAGGTTCAGGCCGGCGACCAAGGCGTTGTCGACCTTGGTGTCGAACCAGGCGTCGATGCTGCGCGTGACGAACTGCAGGCTCACGGTGTAGATCAAGCCGCCGGGGATCACGCCGACGAGCGCGAAGATCGCCGCGAGCTTGAGCAGCAGCCGGCTGCCGAACTTGCCGCTGCGCCAGCGCAGCGCGAGGCGGATCGCCGCGGCCACCAGCACCAGCAGCAGCAGCATCGCGACGACGAAATTGACCCAGAACAGCCAGACGAAATTGCGCTCGTACAGCGAGGGTTCGCCTCCCGACAGCGAGACGACGAACCCCAGCACCAGCGCCACCCCCAGGAACGCGATCAACGCGACCGCCCAGGTGAAGCGGACGGATCGGCGGCTCATCGGGCTGCGGCGCTCATCCGTCTATTCAACCTGGAGCGTGCGCTCGACGCCCAGCTGCCACTCGGCCTGCGCGCCGAGGTCGAGCTGCATCGGCCGCGGCAATTGCGACGAATCGAGCTTGAACGCGAACTCGACGTAGTAGCGGCCGGTGGGATCGACGCCGGCGTCGGCGATGCGCCAGTGCGCGATGCGGGTGAGCGCCATCAGGGCTTCGTCGAGCGAGGCATACGATTGGCTGAAAGCGCCGAGGCTGACGCGCCATGCCGAAGTCAGCGGCTGGTACGACAGCCGCCAGTTGCGCTCGACCTTCGCGACGCGCTCGTCGCGCCAGTACCAGCGCGGCCTGTAGAGCGTGGCCTCGGCGACGAAATAGACCGGCACGCCGCGCCGCAGCGCGTCCTCCACGGCCTTGCTGAGCGTCAGGTTGGCGGCGAAATCGAGCATCACGCCGCCGTCTTGCCGCTTGGCCAGGATCGTCGGCAATTCGACCCCTTGCGCCCGAACGGCCGAAACCGCCAGGCTGGAAGCCGCGGCGCACGCCAACGCCAACCAGATTGCCGCGGCCGAACGCCCGGCATCTCGGGCCAAGCGTTTCCAGCGGGCGAACGGGCGAACCAGGAGCGGGGACACGGCGAGGATGCGGTGGAGTCGCCTTTTCGGGCGTTTTGAGCGTGGGGCGGGCTTGTTCGGCTGAAAACACCGGGACGTCAATTCACATCGGCAGCCGGCTCCTTGCGCAACAGCGCGTAATAGAAACCATCGGAAACGGCGCCGTGCGAGGCGTCGAACCCACTGCCGGGCGCTTCGGGTCCCGATCCCGCATTGTCCGGCAGCGGCAGCAGGTGTCCGGGAGCACGATCGTCCAAATGAACATGCGGGGCACCGCGGCGTTGCAAAAACGCGTCGATCTGCCGCTCGCCCTCGGCGCGGAACACCGAACAAGTGGCGTACAGCAGCCGGCCGCCCGGTTTCAGCGTCGGCCACAGCGCGTCGAGCAGTTCCGCCTGCATCCCGGCGAGCGCGGCGATGTCCTGCGGACGCCGCAGCCAGCGGATGTCCGGGTGGCGGCGCACGATGCCGGACGCGCTGCACGGCGCGTCGAGCAGGATCGCGTCGAACGGTCGGCCGTCCCACCACTCGGCGGGCCGGCGGCCGTCGCCGACCCGCGTGGCGGCGCGCAAGCCGAGCCGGTCGAGCGTCCC
Organism: Burkholderiaceae bacterium; assembly: GCA_040509075.1. GTDB lineage: Bacteria > Pseudomonadota > Gammaproteobacteria > Burkholderiales > Burkholderiaceae_C > Scleromatobacter. Next base: position 3,826 of record JBEVLR010000101.1, read on the forward strand.
GACGACGCGCGCCAGGCGTGCCGCGTCGCTGTCGAGCGCCAGCACGTCGAGGTCGGCGAGTTCCAACAAGTGCGCCGTCTTGCCGCCGGGCGCGGCGCAGGCGTCGAGCACCCGGGCGCCCGCGGGCAATCCGGCGCCGATCAGCAGCGGGGCCGCGCGTTGCGCGGCGGCGTCCTGCACCGACACGGCCCCGGCGGAGAAGCCGGGCAGGCGGTCGACCGGCACCGGCAGGTCGAGCACCAGCGCCTGCGGGCCGGTCAATCGGGCGG
>JBEVLR010000102.1:0-5014 GCA_040509075.1 Burkholderiaceae bacterium
CCAGCGCCAGCGCCGCCAGCGGGATCAGCCAGGCCCAGGCGGGCAGCGCGGCGCCCAGGCCGCTGCCGATCAGCGACAGCGGGAATCCGCCGGCGACGATCGCGCGCCGCCAGAACGAGGCCGCCGCCACGGCCGGCGCGGCGCCGACCGCCACGCCGACGGCGATGGCCAGCGGCGGCGCGACGTCCGATCGCATCGACGCGGTCATCGCAAGCCAAGCCGCGCCCCAGGCCAGCAGCGCGGGCAGCGGCCATCGCGGCGCCGGCAGGCGCGGCGCCTCAGCGGAGCGGACGGACGATGGCGAACCCATGCCCGAGTGTCGGTGGCCAGGCGCGCAGGCGGCGCGCCGAAAAGACCGTCGAATCCGGCGGTTCTCCCCGCAGCGGGCGCGCAAAGAAAAAAGGCGATCCCGTTGAGGGAATCGCCTTGGAAAGCACAGGGGTTGTGCTAGGAGGAGACAAGCAAGAAAGAAAGATCGCTACCTGATAGTCCTGTTATCGGACGGCCGGTTCCTCGGATCAAGGAAAATCCGCGGCAAACATGTGACAAATTGAAACAGACCGTGGTCGAGCCCGCGTCGCGAGCCGGTTCAGTGGGCCAGCGACAACGCGCCGGCCGCCTTGCCTTTGCCGGCGCGCGCCGGCGGATTGCACAGGCCGCAGACGAAATGACGCGCGATCTCGTGCGGATGGGTGATGAAGTGCCCGCTGCACTTCGTGCATTTGGTCAGCGTCAGCATGCCGTTGTCGACGAATTTCACCAGTCGCCAGGCGCGCGTCACCGACAGCAGCGGCTCCAGCCCTTGGGCTTCGGTCTGTTCCAGGTAGAGCTGGTAGGCCTTGATCACCGTGTCGATCTCTTCCATCGCCGCGGCCTTGTTCAGGTACTCGTGGATGTTCAGGAACAGGCTGGCGTGGATGTTGGGCTGCCAGGTCATGAACCAGTCGGTCGAGAACGGCAGCTGGCCCTTGGACGGGCTGCGTCCCGAGACTTCCTTGTACAGGCGCAGCAGCCGCTCGTACGACAGGTCGGTTTCGGATTCGAGCACCTGCAGGCGCGCTCCGAGCTTGATCAGCGTGACGGCGCGCTCGATCTGGCGGGCTTCGGTGAGAATGCTCTTGACGCGCATGGCGGCTCTCCTGCCTGATTGATTTGGAAGTGGCGAGATCGGGGCGGAAAACGGGCCGCTTACGCGGCTTCCTGGTGGCGGCCGGCCATCAGGATCGAGGCGTGCAGGCGCGACACGGTCTCGTTCGCCGGCGTCTTGCCGTGGCTGGTGATCAGGTTCCAGACGAGGTCGTCATCCATGCGGAACCGGCACAGCAGCGTGTTCCCGGAGGCGATCTTCATCATCTGCGCCGGCGTCAGCGCCTGGATCATGTTCGCCGTTTCTTCCGAAATGCCCAGCCGGAACAGCGCTTGTTCGCGATCCGAACGGATCAGGCTTTGGGCCAGCATCATGTACGACAGATTGGCTTCGCGGATCTCGGCGAGGATTTGATTGGTTTCCATGATGCTTTCCCTGTATTTGGTGGATGTGGAACGGTGTCAACGTGGAACCTACTGTAAAACCTGAATCAGGCAGGGAACATAAGTCCACTTCGGCGACTTGAGTCGGGCTGGCGCCAGCCCGGCTGTCAGGCAAATTCCTACAGGGGCTTCGCGGGCCCGTTCCCGAGCGCCGATTCTGGAGCCGCAGGCGGGCGGGCCGCAAGCCGGGCAAGACCCAACTGGCGCCCTTAGTTCGGCCATTTCGGCGGATCGCCCGGCACCGGCCGGGCCGATCATCGACCCATCGCCAAACGCCCGCCCGGAGGCCCCCATGGCCGCGAAGAAGCCGATCTACGTCACCCAGCCCGAGCTGCCCCCGTTGGAAGAGTTCATGCCCTACCTGCGGGAGATCTGGGATGGCCGCGTGCTGACCAACGGCGGCCCGTTCCATCGGATGTTCGAGGCGGCGCTGTGCGAACACCTCGGCGTGGGCCACGTGTGCCTGTTCACCAACGCGACGATCGCGCTGGTGACCGCCCTGCAGTCGCTGCGCATCGCCGGCGAGGTGATCACCACGCCCTATTCGTTCGTCGCCACCGCGCATTCGCTGATGTGGAACGGCATCAAGCCGGTGTTCGTCGACGTCGACCCGGTCACGCTCAACCTCGACCCGGCCAAGATCGAGGCCGCGATCACGCCCCGCACAACGGCGATCATGCCGATCCACTGCTACGGCACGCCGTGCGACGTCGAGGCGATCCAGCGCATCGCCGACGATTACGACCTCAAGGTCATCTACGACGCCGCGCACGCGTTCGGCGTGCGCCGCCGGGAGGAGGGCGAGCTGCGCAGCATCCTGCGCCACGGCGACCTGTCGGTGCTCAGCTTCCACGCGACCAAGGTATTCAACACCTTCGAGGGCGGCGCGATCATCTGCCCCGACGCGAAGACCAAGCAGCGCATCGACCACCTGAAGAACTTCGGCTTCGTCAACGAGACCACGGTCGTCGCGACGGGCATCAACGGCAAGATGAGCGAATTCAACGCCGCCCTCGGGCTGCTGCAGCTCAAGCACGTGGACGACGCCATCGCGCGCCGCGGCGCGGTCGAGGCGCTGTACCGCGCGTCGCTGCGCGACGTGCCGGGCCTGCGCATGCTCGACCGGCCGGCCGGCGCCACGCCCAACCATTCGTATTTCCCGATCCTGGTCGGCCCCGGCCACGCGCTCGGCCGCGACGGCCTCTACCAGCGCCTGCGCGGCGAAGGCGTGATGGCGCGGCGTTATTTCTACCCGCTGATCTCCGATTTCCCGATGTACCGCGGGCTGCCGTCGGCCGACCCGGCCGCCTTGCCCGTCGCGCGCGGCGCGTCCGACCAGGTGTTGTGCCTGCCGATCTACCCGTCGCTCGACGATGCCGACGTGCGTCGCATCGCGCGCATCGTGCGCGACGGCGCGGCGTGCGCCGCCCCGGCGCCGCACGTCGCGGCCGAGGAGCCCTTTTCCGCATGAACGCCCCTTCCGACCTGCCGGCGCGATGCCGCGCCCCCTCGCCCGCGCTGATCGTCGTCGGCCGGGCCGGCGACGCCGGGCCCGCAGACGCGCTGGACGACCCCCTGCTCGCCGCGCTGCCGCCGGCCGCCCGCGTGCTGGAGGTGCGCCTGTGCGGCGACGCGCTGCGGCGCGCTTACTGCCGGCTGAACCCCGGCTGCGCGTGGACCGTCATCGATCTGGCCGACGCCCAGCGCCGCGCCGCCGAGCCGGACGACGACCCCGCGGAACGCTTCGACCTGATCGTGCTGCCCGAGGCGCTGCCTTGGCTGGCCGACCCGGCCGCGCTGCTGCGCAGCCTGGCGCGCCGCATCGCCGGCGACGGCCGGCTGGTGCTGAGCACGCTCAACCACGCGACGCCCGCGACGCTGAAGAACCTGCTCGACGGCGACCTCAGCCTCGAGCCCGGCGAGAGCCTGTCCGCCGCCCCGCCGCGCCTCGTGTCGCCGGCCTCCGCCTACAAGCTGCTGATGGACGCGGGCTGGATGCCCGCGCTCGCCGGCCAGCGCACCGAAACCCCGCCGGCCGAACCGGCGCGCGCCGCCATGCGCACGCTGTCGCGCGCCTTCGGTTTCGGCGCCGACGGCTCCGCCGATCGCGTCCACCAGATGGCGCGGCTGATCATCGAGGCGCGGCCGCTGTTCGCCGACGCGCCGCGGCTCGGCGGCCCGGCGTTGTTCGACGTGCTGGTGCCCACGAACGACGAGCGGCAGCTGCGGGTCAACGTCGAGAGCTCGCCCGGCCTGCGGGAAGTCGACGCCGCGGTCGTCTCCTATCGCGGCGCCGCCACGCCGGCCGAAGCCTGGGAGCGCGGCCGCGCCGTCGCGACGGCCGATTGGGTGCTGCTGTGCCATCAGGACGTCTATTTCCCCGCCGGCTTCGGCCACCGGCTGAACGCGGTGCTGGCGGCGATCCCGGCCGAGCGCCGCGCCGCCACGCTGCTGGGCTTCATCGGCGTGGGCGCCGGCGCGCAGGGGCGCGGCCGCACGCCGGCCGGCTTCGCGATCGACCGCCAGGCCCGCGCCGACCATCCGGCGTCCGACGCCGCCGTGTCCATCGACGAGCTGGCCGTCGTGATGGCGCGCGATTCGGTGCACCGGATCGATCCGGCGCTCGGCTGGCACTTGTGGGCCACCGACCTCTGCCTGTCGGCGATCGTCGACCACCACGTGTTCCCGCGCATCGTGCGGCTGCCGCTGTTCCACAACTCGCGCACCGGCTGGCAGCTGCCGGCCCGGTTCCACGAATCGGCCGCGGTCCTGGCGCGCAAATGGGCCGGATTCGGCGCCATCCACACTTTGTGCGGCGTCATCGACGCCGGGCCCGTCGCCGAGGAAGCCTCCCACCCATGACCACGATCACCACCCTGATCCCCGCCTACAAGCCCGAATACCTGGGCGAGACGCTGATGAGCCTGCGCCGGCAGAGCTTCCGCGACTTCCGCGTCATCGTGTCGGACGACAGCCGCGACGGCGCGATCACCGCGATGCTGCGCGACGGCCGCTTCGCCGCCGCCACCGACGGGCTCGACGTGCTCGCGGTGCGCGGCCCCGGCAACGCGCGGCGCAACCACATGAGCCTGCTCGACCGCTGGGCCGGCGGCTCCCCGTTCGTGCACTTGCTGATGGACGACGACGTGATCTTCCCCGGCTTCTATCAGCGCCATCTCGCCGCGCATGCGGGCGGCGGCTACGGCGTGTCCGTCAGCGCGCGCTGGCTGAGCCAGGACGACAGCCGCCCCGCATGGTCGCTGCCGATCCCGGCCGCGATCGCGGAGCATCCGCTGCGCGCGGTGCCGCTGAGCGCCGAGCAGGTCTTCTCCACCGTGGTGCCCGCCTGCGACAACTGGCTGGGCGAGCTGTCGAACATGGTGTTCACCGCCGAAGCGGCGGCCCGCTATCCGCGGCCGCCCGCCGAAGGGCTGTCGTACTACGGCCTGCTCGACATCGGCGCCGTGCTCGAATCCGTCCGCCA
>JBEVLR010000103.1:0-15187 GCA_040509075.1 Burkholderiaceae bacterium
GGGCGCTATATTCGCCTTCCTGCCGATCGCCCGAGGGCGCTCGCCGCCGATCCATCCCGCCTGGAGACATCGTTCATGCCCACGCTTTCCCGCGCCCGCCGCCTCCCGCTTTCCATCGCCCTGGCGCTCGCCGCCACGAACGTCGCGGCCGCCGCCCCGGCCGCCAACGCCGTGACGGCTTACGCGGCGCAGAACCTGGTCTCGAACGGCGTCGCGGCGACGCCGTTCACCGACAGCCATCTCGTCAACACCTGGGGAGTCGCGTTCAATCCGGCCGGGCTGGTCTGGGTCACGAACAACCGCAGCGGCACGTCCACGCTGTACGACGGCACCGGCGCGCCGAACCCGCTCGTCGTCAACGTGCCGCCCGCGCAGGGCTCGGGCCTCGGATCGCCGACCGGCATCGTTTTCAGCGGCACGAGCGACTTCATCGTCGGCAACGCGACGGCGAGCGGGCCGAGCCGATTCATCTTCTCGAGCGAAGACGGCGTGATCGCCGGCTGGGCGCCCAACGTCGACCTGCACAACGCGCTGCGCGTGGTCGCGACGCCGGGGGCGAACTACAAAGGCCTGGCGATCGCGATGAGCTCGACCGGCGCGCGCCTGTACGCGACGGATTTCCAAGGCGGCCGCGTCGACATGTTCGACACCGCGTTCGCCAAGCTCGCGACGGCCGGCGCCTTCGTGGACCCGAAGCTTCCCAAGGACCTCTACCCGTTCGGCATCCAGACGATCGGCAACCAGGTCTACGTCACCTACGCGAAGCACGGCGGCGGCCTGACCGGCGGCGGCAACGGCGCCGCATCGCCGGGCAAGGACGGCGGGAACGGCGGCGCGCAAGGCGGCGGCAACGCCGACAGCGTCGTCGACATCTTCGACGCCGACGGCAAGTACCTGCGCCGCGCCATCGCGCAGACCACGCTGAAGCAGCCCTGGGGCCTCGCGCTGGCGCCCAACGGCTTCGGCCCGGCGGCGGGGCGCCTGCTCGTCGGCGATTTCCACGACGGCACGATCGGCACCTACGACGCCGGCACCGGCGCTTTCCTCGGCCTGTTGAAAGACCCGAAGGGCGATGAACTCAGGATCCCGGGCCTGTGGGGCTTCCAATTCGGCAACGGCGTCAACAGCCAGCCGACGAACACGCTGTTCTTCGCCGCCGCCCCGAACGGGCAAGGCGGCGGCATCTACGGCAGCGTCTCGGTGGTGACCGGCAAGGCGAAATAGCCCGGCCGGCGGCGCCCTAGCCTTCTTTCGCCCCGGCCGCCCGGTCGATCTGGCGCGCCAGCGCTTCCGGCCGCGTCGCCTGCTGGAGGACGTCGAGCGACGGGTCGCCCTCGAACTCGACGCCGAGCTTCGCCCCGATCGCCGCGAGCATCTTCAGCAGCTTGGTGTTCTCCTGCTCGGTCAGCAAGTTCACCTGCAGGTCGAGCGCGTTGCGGCGATCGGCGACCCGCGTCTCCTCGTTCTGGCTGATCAGGATGAAGGACGACAGGAAGATCGCCTCCAGCGACACCGTCAGCGTCAGGAACGTGAACGGGAACTTGTCGAACTGCGCACCGCCGGGGATGACGTTCAACGCGATCCACACCGCGAACCAGGCGACGTGCAGCCACACGAAGGTCATCGTGCCGCAGAACGCGGCCACCGCGTGGGCGACGCGCTGCGAACGGGTGCGCCCGGCCTTGGCTTCCTCTTCCAGCCGCATGACGGCCTGGACGTTCGACGCGGCGAGCTGCTCGACGGAGCCGACGGCCGGCGGACAACGGGGATCGGGCAATCCGGTGGAGGCGGGAGGCATCGGGAAACTCCAGGAAGATCGGTCCGCGCAAGCGGGACCGCCCGCACCATACAACAGGCGCCGGGGGGATGCATGAAATGCAGGCGCACGCGCCGGCGTCGACGGCGTTCCCGCTCCGGGGCGGCGGAGGTTTCAGGGCCTATCGCCGACCGGGCGCCGCGGCGCCCTCCAGCAGGCCCACCAATCCTTGCACATCGCCGCCGAAGGTCTGCTCCCCCGGCCGGGCCGGCGTCACGCCGGCCTGGCGGGTCAAGTATTCCGGATGCTGCAGGGCGAGCCTTTCGGCCACGCCCCTGATTTCCCCGTCCGAGCCGCAAAGGCCGGGCAGCGCCCCGTCGACCAGATCTTTGACCTCTTCCCGGTCGACGCGCGTCTTTGGATTGATCGTGCTGGCCATGATCAATTGCCCCGTCAGCGCCCGCACCGCGCGCTCGCCGTTGAGCCGATGCCCGGGGCGGGAGGACGCCCCTTCGGCGTCGCCCTGCTCTTTGACGGCCTGGATCGATTCTTCGATGACCTTCATCCGGAACCGGGACTTCTCGCCCACGGCCATGTGCGGCAGGTAGCCCGACATCAAGGCGTCGTAACCCCCGTTGCCGAGCGCGGACAGGTTCGTCGCCGCGACTTTCTTCAGCAACGACTTCAGCTGCTCGACCCTCGCCCCGTCGTCGGGCAGCGCCCGCGCATTTTCGCTGGCGAAGGCCCGCAGCGTCTTGGCCACGTCTTCCGGACGGCCGTCGACGGCGGGCAAGCCGTCGCCCACCGAGGCCTTGACGGGCGCCGCCAGGTCGTCGTCCTCGTCCTCGTCCTCGTCCTCGACTTCCGAGTCTTTCTCTATTTGATCGAGCCGGCTCATCCCCACGAGCATCGCGGCGCCTCCCGCCAAGCCTCTATGGATCAAGGCCGGCGTGCCCGGATACGAATCCCCGATGTAGTTGTAGACGGTGACTCCCGTCACCGCCCCGTTCTTGAAGGCGTTCGCGACGGGATGTTCCGAATACGACACGCCGGCGGCCACCACCGTCGCGGCGATCCGGAATGGCACCGGCGCGTCGGCCAGCAACTTGTGGGCGGCGACGCCCGACATCGCCGGGCCGACGAAGGGATGGATGGGCTTGGTGACGTTGTAGGCCACCTGCGCCCCCGCTTTGGCGACGTTGTACGCCGCCTGCGCCCCCGACCTCAGCCCGGCCAGCATCGAATGGGTCGGCAGGTGGCGGGCGGTGGCCGGTTTATCGGCGGCTTGCGGCAACGGCGTTCCGGCACCGCCGGACCCGGCCTCGACGTGGACATCGCCGCGGCCGCCGATCGACGTTGATGAGTCCGCGCTTCCCATGATGTTGACCCGCAGAGGATATCGGCCAGCTTAAGGTCGGCCGGCCCGGCCTTCCCGATCGATGCGAAGCGTTGAGCCGCCTGGCGAAGCACGGCCCCGCGCGGCGCGGCGCGGCGTGGCGCGGCGGGGCCTGCGCCCGGCCGGTCGGCGTCACGGCGCCCCGCCGTCTTCCGGCGCCGGCGGCTCCGGCGACGAGCCGATGGGCAGCGTGAACCGGAACCGCGCGCCGGGCCGGCCCGCGGGCCCGTCGCCGGCGTCGACCCGGATGCGCCCGCCGTGCGCTTCGACGATCGCGCGGCAGATGGCCAGGCCGAGGCCGACGCCCGGCGTGGCCGATTCGCGCTCGCCGCGCGCGAATTTCTCGAACAGCGCTTCCTCGCGGCCCGGCGGCAGGCCGGGGCCGTCGTCGGCCACCGTCGTGACGACGTCGTCGCCGCACCGCCGCGCCGAGATCGTCACCGCGCCGCCCGGCGGGGTGTATTTGGCGGCGTTCTCCAGGAGATTGCAGAACACGCGCTCGACGAGGATGGCGTCGACGTTCAGCAGCGGCAGGTCGGGCGCGAGGTCGGCCACCACGCGGTGCGCGGCCATCGCGGCGGCGGTGGCCTGCAGCGCGCTGCCGAGGATCTCGTCGAGCGGCTGCCATTGCAGGTGGAGCTGCACCGGGCCGCTCTGCAGCCGCGCCATGTCGAGCAGGTTGGCCACCATCGCGGCCATGCGCCTGGCGCCGGCCGCGATGCCGTGCGCGAGTTCGGCCGCCGCGGCGGGCAGGCCCGGGGTCTGCCGCACCAGCAGCTCCGAGGCGCCATAGATCGACGCGAGCGGCGTGCGCAGGTCGTGCGACACCGCCGCCAGCAACGAGTGGCGCAGGCGCTCGGATTCCATCTGCACGGTCGCGCTCTGGGCCACGTCGACGTAGTGCACGCGTTCGAGCGCCACCGCGAGCAGCGCGGCGAAGGTCTCCAGTTGCCGGCGCTGTTCGGGCATCAGCAGCAGCCGCGCCTCTTCCGGCCTGACGGCCAGCACGCCGCGCGCGCGCATCGGCGTCCTCAGCGGCAGGTACAGCCAGCGGCTGCCGGCGAGCGTGTCGGTGCCGAGGCCGGCCGCCTCGTCGCGGCCCATGGCCCATTGCGCGGCGCCGAGATCGATGCCGTCGGCGCCCGGCGCGGGGGGCTCGAGCCGCTCCTGAGCGTCGAGCGCGAGGACGCGCGCCTCGGCGCGGAATTCGAGCGCGACGGTCTTTTCGGCGACTTCGATCACCTGTTCGCGCATCAACACGCTGGTCAGCGCCCGCGCGAATTCGAACAACGCCCGCGACCGCCGCTCGCGGTGCGTGGCGACGCTGGCTTCGAACCGCAGGCCCGCGGTCAGCTGGCCGACGATCAGGCCGACGCCCAGCATCACCGCGAACGTGAACAGGTACTGGATGTCCGAGATCGAGAACGACAGCGTCGGCGGCACGAAGAAATAGTCGAACGCCGCGACGTTCAGGAACGCGGCCAGCGCCGCCGGGCCGCGTCCCAGCCGGACCGCGACGCCGACGACCGTCAGCAGCAGCAGCATCGCCGTGTTCGCCAGCGCGAAGTAGGGCTGCAGCGGACGGGCCAGCAGCGTCGTCGATGCGCAAGCGCCGATGCTCCACAAGTACGGCGCGAACCGGGGCCCCGCCGGTTCGTCCGCGCCCTCCTCGAAGCGCGGCGGCCGGCCGGTCGGGGCCGGCGCGGACCGGCCGCCGCCGGCCTCGATCAGGTCCACGTCGGGGGCCAGGCGCGTCAGCGTGCGGCCCAGCGCCGGCCCGATGCGCCACGCCCGCTCCCGCGCATGCCCCAGCAGCAGCCGCGACAAGTTGTGCCGCCGGGCATACCGCACCAGCTCGGGGGCGACCCGCCGCCCCGGCAACACCGCCGTCGTCGCGCCCAGCCCCTGCGCGAGCTTGACGGCGCGCAGCAGGCGCTCGCGCGGCGCGCCGCCGAGCCGCCGCAGCGCCGGCGTCTCCACGACCACCGCATGCCAGCCGACGGCCAGTTGCTGCGCGAGCCGCGCCGCGCTGCGCACGACATGGTCGGCGCTTTCCCGCGCGCCGATGCAGCACAGCAGGCCGGCTTCGGTCTTCCACACCTGGCCGATCGAGCGATCGACCCGATAGGCCTGGACCTCGCCTTCGACCCGGTTCGCCGTGCGCCGCAGCGCGAGCTCGCGCAACGCCATCAGGTTGCCCTTGCGGAAGAAGTTCCGCGCCGCCTGGTCGGCCTGCGCGGGCGGATAGACCTTGCCGGCCCGCAGGCGCGCGATCAGCTCGTCGGCCGGCGTGTCGACCAGCACGACCTCGTCGGCGCCGTCGAAGAACGTGTCCGGCAAGGTTTCCCGGACGCGGATGCCGGTGATGCCGCCGACGACGTCGTTCAGGCTTTCGAGGTGCTGGACGTTGAGCGTGGCGTAGACGCCGACGCCGGCGGCCAGCAGCTCGTCGACGTCCTGCCAGCGCTTCGCGTGGCGCGATCCGGCGGCGTTCGAATGCGCCAGCTCGTCGACCAGCAGCAGCGCGGGGCGGCGCGCCAGCGCGCCGTCGAGGTCGAACTCCTGCAGCGCCGTGCCGCGGTGGGGCACGTCGGCGAGCGGCAGCCGTTCGAGGTGGCCGACCTGCCCGGCCGTCTCGGCGCGGCCATGCGTCTCGATTACGCCGGCCACGACGTCCACGCCCACGGCCGCGAGCAGGCGCGCCGCGGCCAGCATCGCGCTGGTCGTGCCGACGCCGGCGGCGGCGCCGAGATAGATGCGCAGCCGCCCGCGCGCGGCCGGCCCCGCGCGGTCGTGGATCCGCGCGAGAAGCGCGTCGGGGTCGGGCCTGCCGTCGTCGTTCGCCAATGCGGTGCTCCTGTGGCGGCGCGCGGGCGTCCGGTGGGCGCCGCGGGCGTCAGCGCCGCAGATTATCCAGAGCGAGGTTCAACGCCAGCACATCGACGCGCGGCTCGCCCAGGAATCCGAACGCGCGGCCCCGCGACCCGGCGTCGATCAGCGCCAGCACCGCCTGCCGCGGGAGGCCGCGCGCGTCGGCCACCCGGGCGGCCTGCCAGCGCGCCGCGGCGACGCTGATCTCCGGATCGAGCCCGCTGGCCGAAGCCGTCACGAGGTCGACCGGGATCGGCGCGGCGTTCGCCGGATCGGCCGCCCGCAGCGCCGCGGCGCGCGCCTTCACCGCTTCGAACAGCGCCGGGTTGGTCGGCCCCAGGTTGGAGCCGCCGGAGCTGCCGGCGTTGGTCGGCATCGGGCCGGTGGCCGACGGGCGGCCCCAGAAGTGCTTCGGGTCGGTGAAGGTCTGGCCGATCAGCGTCGAGCCGACCACCTTGCCGCCGCGCACGGCCAGGCTGCCCGCCGCCCGCTCCGCGAAGGCGGCCTGCGCGACGACGGTCACGGCGAGCGGGTAGGCCACGCCGGTGATGAAAGTGAGCGCGCCGAACAGGACGAGCGCAGGTCGAAAGACGGCATGCATGGGAATCTCCGGGTGTGGGGCGGCGGTGGCCCGTCAGGCCAGGCGGGCCGCCGCCAGGCCCAGGTCGATCAGCTTGATGCCGATGAACGGCGCGGCCAGGCCGCCGACGCCGTAGATCAGCGCGTTGCGGCGCAGCAGCGCCGCCGCCCCGATCGGGCGGTACCTCACGCCCTTGAGCGCCAGCGGGATCAGCAAGAGGATGATGAGCGCATTGAAGATCACGGCCGACAGGATCGCCGATTGCGGGCTGGCGAGCCGCATCACGTTCAGCGCGGCGAGTTGCGGGAACGTGGCCGTGAACATCGCCGGGATGATCGCGAAATACTTGGCGACGTCGTTGGCGATCGAGAACGTGGTGAGGGAGCCGCGCGTCATCAGCAGCTGCTTGCCGATCTCGACGATCTCCAGCAGCTTGGTCGGGTTCGAGTCGAGGTCGACCATGTTGCCCGCCTCCTTGGCCGCCTGCGTGCCGGTGTTCATCGCCACCGCGACGTCGGCCTGCGCGAGCGCCGGCGCGTCGTTGGTGCCGTCGCCCGTCATGGCGACCAGGCGGCCTTCGGACTGGAAGCCGCGGATCATGCGCAGCTTGTCTTCGGGCGTCGCTTCGGCGAGGAAATCGTCGACGCCGGCCTCGGCGGCGATCGCGGCCGCGGTCAACTTGTTGTCGCCGGTGATCATGACGGTCTTGATGCCCATGCGGCGCAGCTGGGCGAATCGTTCCTTGATGCCGCCCTTGACGATGTCCTTCAGCTCGACGACGCCGACGACCCTGGGGCCGTCGGCGACGACCAGCGGCGTGCCGCCGCGGCGCGCGACGTCTTCGACGAGGGACTGCGCCTGCGCCGGCCAGTGTCCGCCGAGCGCCTCGACGTGCTTGCGGACGGCCTCGCCCGAGCCCTTGCGGACGATGCGCCTGCCCCCGTCCGATTCGAGGTCGACGCCGCTCATGCGCGTCTGCGCGGTGAACGGGACGAACGTGGCGCCCAGGGCGGCCATCCCGCGTCCGCGCAGGTCGGACTTCTGCCCGGCCAGCGCGACGATGCTGCGCCCTTCCGGCGTCTCGTCGGCCAACGAGGCCAGCCGGGCGACGTCGGCCAGCCCCTGCTCGTCCTGGCCGCGCACGGGATGGAAGCCGCTCGCCTGGCGGTTGCCCAGCGTGATGGTGCCGGTCTTGTCGAGCAGCAGCACGTCGACGTCGCCCGCCGCCTCGACGGCGCGGCCCGAGGTCGCGATCACGTTGGCCCGCATCATCCGGCTCATGCCGGCGACGCCGATGGCCGACAGCAGGGCGCCGATGGTCGTCGGGATCAGGCAGACCAGCAGCGCGACCAGCGCCGTCACCGTCACCGGCGCGCCCGCGCCGGCGGACGACGCGCTGAAGATCGACATCGGCAGCAGCGCGGCGACGACGACCAGGAACACCAGCGTCAGCGCGATGAGCAGGATGTTCAGCGCGATCTCGTTGGGCGTCTTGCGCCGCTTCGCGCCTTCGACCATCGAGATCATCCGGTCGAGGAACGACTCGCCCGGATTCGCCGAGACGCGGATGACCAGCCAGTCCGACAGGACGCGCGTGCCGCCGGTCACCGACGAGAAGTCGCCGCCGGACTCGCGGACGACCGGCGCCGATTCGCCCGTGATCGCGCTTTCGTCGACGGACGCGGCGCCTTCGACGGCTTCGCCGTCGAGCGGGATCACGTCCCCCGCTTCGACGAGCACGAACTCGCCCTTGCGCAGGTCGTCGGGCGGGCTCGGAATCCAGCCGGCGCCGCGCCGAGGCTCCTTCAGCTTCTTGGCGACCGTCTTTTTCTTCATGCCGCGCAGCGACGCCGCCTGCGCCTGGCTGCGGCCCTCGGCGAGCGCCTCGGCGAAATTGGCGAACAGCACCGTGAACCACAGCCACAGCGCCACGGCCAGGATGAAGCCGGGCGCGGCCTCGCCGCCGCCGCCGAGGGCCTGGATCCACAGGCCGGTCGTGATGAAGCCGCCGATGAAGACGACGAACATCACCGGGTTGCGCCATTGGATGCGCGGGTCGAGCTTGGCGAATGCGCCGATGAGGGCGGGCCGGATCAATTCCGGGTCGAACAGGGACAGGTTCTTGTCGTCGCTCATGGAAACCCCTCGAAGCCGTTCAGCGCGTCCGGGCGAGCGTCAGCTGCTCGGCCACCGGGCCGAGCGCGAGCGCCGGCACATAGTTCAGCAAGCCCACCAGCACGACGACGCCGATCAGCAGCGCCACGAACAGCGCGCCGTGCGTCGGCAACGTCCCCGCGGTGGCCGGGATGCGTTTCTTGGCCGCGAGGCTGCCTGCGATCGCGAGCACCGGGACGATGATCGCGTAGCGTCCGAAGAACATCACGACGCCCAGCAGCGTGTTCCAGAACGGCGTGTTCGCCGACAGGCCCGCGAACGCGCTGCCGTTGTTGTTGCCCGCCGAACCCAGCGCGTAAAGGATCTCCGAAAAGCCGTGCGCGCCGGGGTTGGCGACGCCCGCGGCGCCCTGCGGGAGGGCCACCGCGACCGCGGTGCCGGCCAGCACCAGCGCCGGCGTGGCCAGGATCGCGATCGCGGCCATCTTCATCTCGAACGGCTCGATCTTCTTGCCGAGGTATTCCGGCGTCCGGCCGATCATCAGGCCGGCGATGAACACCGCCAGGATGGCGTAGACCAGCATGCCGTACAGGCCCGAGCCGACGCCGCCGTAGACGACCTCGCCCAGCTGGATCATCCCCATCGGAACCCCGCCCGCCAACGGCGTGTAGGAGTCGTGCATCGAGTTGACCGAACCGTTGGACGCCGCCGTCGTCGCGACCGCCCACAGCGCCGAGGAGGCGATGCCGAAGCGGGTCTCCTTGCCTTCCATGTTGCCGCCCGATTGCGTCGCGCCCTGAGCCTGGTCGACGCCGAGCGCGTCGAACCCGGGATTGCCGCGCTGCTCCAGCGGCGTGATGGCCAGGACCGCCGCCAGGAAGATCGCCGTCATCGCCGCGAAGATGGCCAGCCCCTGGCGCCTGTCCCCGACCATGCTGCCGAAGGTGAAGCACAGCGCGGCCGGGATCAACAGGATCGCGAGCAGCTCGACGAAGTTCGTCAGCGGCGTCGGGTTCTCGTACGGGTGCGCGGAGTTCGCGTTGAAGAATCCGCCGCCGTTGGTGCCGAGCTGCTTGATCGCGACCAGCGAAGCGGCGGGGCCCATCGGCAGCGTCTGCGTGGTCGCCCTGGCGTCCTCCGTCGCCGGATCGCCCTTCGCGTCCTTCAGCGGCCGGCCATCGGGGCCGTTCTTCGGAACCTGGTAAGCGTTGGCCTCCAGCGTCGTCGCCTCCTTGTAGGGGTCGAAGTTCTGGACCACGCCTTGGCTCGCCAGGAACACGGCCAGCACGGTCGACATCGGCACCAGCACGTACAGCGTCATGCGCGTCGCGTCGACCCAGAAATTGCCGATGCCGCCGCCCCCGGCCCGGCCGGCGCCGCGCGCCGCGAAACCGCGGATCAGCGCGACGGCCACGGCGATGCCCGTCGCGGCGGACAGGAACATCTGCACGCCGAGCGCGAGCGTCTGGGTCAGGTCGCTCATCGTCGATTCGCCGCCGTAGCCCTGCCAGTCCGTGTTGGTCACGAAGCTGACGGCCGTGTTGAACGCCGAATCCGGGGCGACCGCGGCCATCGACTGCGGGTTCAGCGGCAGCGCGCCTTGCAGCCGCTGCAGCGCGTAGACCACCGCGAGCCCGACCGCGTTGAACGCGATCAGCGCGGTCGCGTAGGCCTTCCAGCCGGTCGACGCGGCCGGATCGACGCCCGCGGCGCGGTACAGCGCGTGCTCGGCGCGGACGAGCGGCGCCATCCAGCGGGGGAAGCGGCCTTGCGCCACGTCCGCCATCCACCGCCCGAGCGGCCAGCCGAGGCCGACCAGCAAGGCCATGTAGGCCGCGAGTTGGATCCAGGCTTGCGCGCTCATCAGAACTCCTCGGCCTTCAGCAGCGCCCGCACCAGATAGACGAACAGGCCGACCGAGACCGCCCCGCTCAGCCAATAGAGCGCGCTCATGGGACGGCCCTGCGCGCAGCGGACCGCGGGGCGATCGCCCGCCGGGAGCATGGGCGGGCGATCATGGCCGGCCCTCCAAGGCGTGGCACACCTCGACCAGGCCGATCAGCAGCGCCAACAGCGCCACCGACAGGCCGATGAACAGCGCATCCATACATCCTCCAGATCAAGACTCGATGATCTGGACGATAGGGAAACCGCCGTCAAAACGGTGCATAGAAACCGGGCCGCGCCATAAAAGACGCATAAATCCCGGCCGGCCGCGACGGCTTCGCCCGGCGGCCGCGGCCGGCGGCGGGCGACGCCCCGCTCCTATTGCTTCAGCACGAACTCCGCCAGCGCCTTGAGCTGCGCGTCCGTCAACGCCGCGAACGGCGGCATCGCCACCGGCCCCCACTTGCCCGAGCCGCCGCTGCGGATGCTGGCCTCGAGCTTGGCCGAGGCCTGCGGATCGTCCTTGTACTTCGCGGCGACGTCGTGATAGGACGGGCCGACGACCTTCTGCTGCAGCGCATGGCAGCCCAGGCACGCGTTGGCGTCGAGCAGGCCCTTCACGTCGCCGGCGGCGTCGTTCTTCGCCTCGGCCGAGGCGGCGGGAGGCGCGGCGGCCGGGCCCGCGTCCGCGGCCTTCGACGCGGCGACGATCTTCGGGTCGTCCGCATCGGCGGCCCCGTAGGCGACCGCGAAATAAGCGCCGAGCTGCGCGACCTCGCCGTCGCTGATCGGCGCGCCGTAGGCACGCTGCATCTTCGTCATCTCGGCCGTCCACTGCGCCTGCGTCATCGCGGGCGGCTGGAAAGCGATGTAGTCCGTCGAATGGCAGATCGTGCATTTCTGCTGCGCGACGCGGTATCCGGGCAACGGCGATTCGCGCAGCGCGGTGACGGCCGGCGGCATCGCCGCGGGGCCGGCGGCCCAAGACGCCGCGGACGCCGCGGCGATCAATGCGCAGGAAAGCGCGGCGCCGAAGCGGCCCAGGGGACGTGCATCCATCGTTCGCTCCTCAGGCAACGGTGACCGTGACCCGCTCGATCACGTGGCGCCGGTAGCCGGCCGCATTCCAGTCGGCGGTCGCCGGCTGCACTTCCGCGTTGCGGTTGGCGGCGCGCACCATCAGCACCGCATCGCCCTTGCGCGCGAACGTCACCGGCAGGCGCCATTCGCGGAACGAGTATCGCCCCAGATCGCGGCCCAGCGCGGCGGCGCGCCAATTCTGGCCGCCGTCGGTCGAGATGTCGACCGTCCGGATGCCGGCGCCGCCGTCGAACGCGATCCCGCGCAGCTCGATCCGGTGGCCCGACTTGAGCACCGCGCCGTCCGCGACGCTGGTGATGAAGCTGCGCACCGGCAAGGTCGAGATCGGCCGCGTCTTCGCCGGCGCGGTGCCGGGCGCGACGCACTGGCAGTCGTTGTCGGGCACGCGGTACGCGGTCGTCATGAAGAACGCGTCGCGGCCGGTGAATTCGTGGTCGATCACCTCGATCTCCGACAGGTGCTTGACCCAGTACGTGCCGAAGTATCCGGGCACGACGAGCTTGACGGGGTAGCCGTTGAGCATGGGCAGGTCGGCGCCGTTCATCTGCCACGCGATCAGCGCGTCGCCGAGGGTGGCGTGGTCGATGTCCAGCGCCTTGCGGAAGTCGGGGGTGGTCGGCAGCACCGGCGTGTCCAGGCCGTTGAAGGTCACCTGCTTCGCGCCGGCGCGCACGCCGGCCTTCGCCAGCACGGTTTTCAGGGGCACGCCGACCCAGCGCGCGTTGCCCATCGCGCCGTTCGACAACTGCGCGCCGAACACGCGCGGCGACGAGAAGCCCCGGCTGTTGCCCGAGCACTGGTTGACGGCGACGACTTCGACCGGCTCGCCGAGCGCCTTCAGCTCCGCGAGCGACAGGTTCAGCGGCTTGTCGACCACGCCGGTGACCGACAGGCGGTACGTCGCGGGATCGACCGGCAGCGGGATGTCGGCGAGGTGGTAGCGCACGAAGAACGCGTCGTTGGGCGTGATCACGCCCTCGTTGAAGACGCCGAAGGGCGTCTCCAAGTGCGGCGGCCGCGTCGACACGCTGATCAACGGGCGTTTCTGCGGATACCGCAGCAGCGGCCGCGGGCCGGCGGCGAAGCTGACGCCCTCGCCGGTGTCGGCCGCCGGCGCGGCGAACCCCGCCATCGGCGAGGCGGCGAACGCGGCGATGCCGGCGCGCCGCAGGAACAGCCGGCGCATCGGCGCTGCGCCGTCGCTTCTTGGATCGCGGGGGTTCGTCATCGCGGCGTCTCCGAAAGAATGGTCATCGTTCGGCTGCGATTATGGTCACAACCGATCGATGCGTCGATGCCCGCCCGGAATGGCGGCTCGATCGGCCGCTTTCGGCGGCGCGGGCGGGCAGGTCGGATCCGTCCGCGCGGCTCAGTGCGCCGTGGCGCCGAGGACGCTTTCCAGGCTCGCGACCAAGCCCAGCAGCTGCGCCTGCAGCCGCAGCGCCCCCAACGCCTGCGTCGCAGGCTGCCGCGGCTCGGCCGACGCGCGCAGCTCCTGCTCGAAGCGATGCGTCTGCGCGGCGAGGTCGGTCGCGCCGATGGCCGCCAGCGCGCCGCGCAGCGAGTGGCACGCCGCGCCCCAGCGGGCGACGTCGTCGCCCTGGTTGGCGACGGCAAGCTCGGCGCAGCCCCCCGCGTACGTCTTCACGAAAGACTCGACCGCGCGCTCCAGCAGGCTCGCCATGCCGCCGACGCCGCGCAACGCGCGCTCGACGTCGAGGCCGCCGACCCCCCGCAGCCGCTGGTGCAACGACGCCCCTTCCGGCGGCGGCGGGCCGGCCTGCCCCGAGGCGCCCGTTCCGTCCCGGACGGGCGCCGCGCTCGTCGGCGCCTGCGGCGCCGGCAACCATTTCAGCAGCGTCGCGTACAGCCCCTCGGGGTCGACCGGCTTGGCGGTGTGGTCGTTCATGCCGGCGGCCAGGCACTCGTCGCGGTCTTCGTTGAACGCGTTGGCGGTCATCGCGATGATGGGCGTCGCGCGGTCGCCGTGGCCGCGGATCGCCCGCGCGGCCGCGAGCCCGTCCATCGTGGGCATCTGCATGTCCATCAGGATCAGGTCGTAGGAGGCCGCCCGCGCCATCGCGACCGCCCGCACGCCGTCGCCGGCGCAATGCACCTCGAGCCCGACGCCGCGCAGCAATTCGCCGGCGACCATCTGGTTGATCGGATTGTCTTCGGCCAACAGCACCCGGCGGCCGCCGTGGAGGCGGCGCAGTTCGGCGGCCGCCGACGTGCCGTCGCGACCGGGAGACGCCACCGCCATCGGCCGGCCGATCACCCGCACCAACGTGTCGTGCAGCGCCGACGCGGTGATCGGCTTGACCAGCACGGCGTCGAAATGCGCGCCCCGGGCCTGCTGCCACATCAGCGCGTCGTCGAACGCGGAGACGAGGATGGTCTTGGGCGCGGCGGCGCCCGAGATCTCGCGCAGCAGGCGCAAGGTTTCGATGCCGTCGGGCGGCGTCATCCGCCAGTCGATCAGCATGACGTCGTACGGCCTTTTCGCCGCGATCTCGGTGGCGGCGCGGGCGACCGCGGCATGACCGCTCGAACACGCGTCGACGTCGACGCCCAATTTGCGCAGGCGCTCGCCGAGCGCGTCCAGCGCCTCGGGCAGGTCGTCGACCAGCAGCGCGCGCAGGCCCTTGAGCAACGCGCTGCCGGGCGCTTCCGGCGTCGGCGCGGCGCGGCGCAACCGCGCGGTGAACCAGAAGCGGCTGCCGACATGGGGCGTGCTGATCACGCCGACCTCGCCGCCCATCATCGTCGCGAGATGCCGGGTCAGGGCCAGGCCCAGGCCGGTGCCGCCGTGGCGCCGCGTGGTGGAGCTGTCGGCCTGCTCGAACGCGTCGAACAGGATCGCCTGCCGGGCCGGCGTCACGCCTTCGCCGGTGTCTTGCACCTCGAAGCGGATCAACAGGTCGCCGCCGGCCGCCTGGGCCGATGCGGCGCCGCCCTGCGCCCCGGCCCCTTCGAGGGGCGGCGGCGGCCGCTCCTCGAGCACCGTGCAGCACAGGCGCACCCAGCCGCGCTCGGTGAACTTCACCGCGTTGGACAGCAGGTTGATCAGCGACTGCGACAGCCGGGTCGGGTCGCCGCACAGGCCGTCGGGCACCTGCCGCGTGTCCAGCACCAGTTCGAGGCCCTTCTCGTTCGCGCGGCCGGACACCATCTCGAACGCGCGCGCGACGAGCAGGTCGAGCGAGAACTCGGTCTGCTCCAGCACCATCTTGCCGGCCTCGATCTTGGACAGGTCGAGGATGTCGTTGATCACCTGCAGCAGATGCCTGGCGGCGTCGTCGACCTTGGCGAGCCGATCCTTCTGCAGGCTGTCGCCGGCATCGCGCGCCATCAGGTGGGTGAGGCCGATGATCGCGTTCATCGGCGTGCGGATCTCGTGGCTCATGTTCGCGAGAAACGCGCTTTTCGCCCGGTTAGCCGCCTCGGCCTGGTCGCGCGAGTGCTGCAGCGCGGAATTCAG